>NYZG01000050.1 GCA_002687025.1 Candidatus Poribacteria bacterium | reverse complement strand
CACGCGGAGCGCTCCACCGAAGACGTGCGCCGGGCGTTGCAGGCGCGGGTGGCGCCTCGGGCCGAAGTAGGGCACGTGTACAATGGGCGGGCACTGACGACGGCATGACTGCCACGCGCGCGCCCAATCGTGTTGACCCACGCGCGAACGAGTGAGGACGAGAATGGCACTCTGGAGACTCGGGATGCTGAGCCTGTCGTGCGCCGCCGCGATCGCATCTGGCACAAGCGCGCCCGACCGCGTCCTGTACGCCTTCGCCGACGATGGGGGGCTCGACCACGTCGTCGCACAGGATGTCGAGCTGTCCCTGCTGGAAGACGGCGGGCTGCGGTTCGAGACCGGCCCGCGCGGGCGGTGGCCGGGCGTGCGACTCACGCCGCCCGCGGAGGCGTGGGACCTGTCCCAACACGGCAGGATAGAGGTGGACGTGCGGAACTCCGGCGACGACTCGGTAGTAGTGTTCTGCCGGGTCGACAATCCGGGAGGCGACGGCGCCACCAACAGCTGGACCACCCGATCCGCCGTCGCGCCGGGAGCCGTCGTCACGCTCACCGCGCCGCTGCGCGGGATGCTGCCCCCTGCGCTCGCCGACGGGCTCTGCGGGATGCGCGGCTATCCCGGCGGCCTCACCAAGGACGGCGGCATCGAACCCACGGTGATCACCCAACTCATTGTCTTCACGACGCGCGACGGCGCGACCTTCGACGCCAGGCACGTGGTCGACATCCTGTCGGTGAAGGCCGCCGGGGCCGCTGCCCGGCCCGAGTCGCTGGACATGCCCGTGGACGACTTCTACCCCTTCATCGACCGCTACGGGCAGTTCGCCCATGCCGATTGGCCGGGCAAGGTGCGCTCCGACGTGGACCTGGTGTCGACGCGTCAGGCCGAGGAGGCCGACCTCGCCGCGACTCCAGGCCCAGACGACCGGAACGAATACGGCGGATGGTCAGCGGGGCCGCAACTCGACGCGACCGGCTTCTTCCGGGTGGAGAAGGTCGATGGCAAGTGGTGGCTAGTCGATCCGAACGGACGGCTGTTCTGGTCCCACGGCGTCGATTGCGTTCGCGCGACGAACGGGTACACCCCGATCACGGATCGCGAGCACTACTTCGCGGAGCTTCCCGACGAAGCCTCGCCCTTCGCGGAGTTCTACGGCATGGGTTCGTGGGGTCCTCACGGCTACTACGCTGGGAAGGAGTACCGTCACTATGGTCTCGGCGCGGCGAACCTCGTTCGCAAGTACGGCGACGGCTGGCGCGACGTGTTCGCCGAACGTGCGCATTTGCGCCTCCGAAGCTGGGGACTGAACACCATCGCGAACTGGTCCGATGCGAGCGTCTACCGACTCCGCCGGACGCCCTACGTCGCGACGCTGAACACCCGCGGCCGGGACATCGAGGGCAGCGAGGGCTTCTGGCGCAAGTTCCCCGACCCCTTCGATGACGGGTTCGTGAAGGGGATCGCGCAGAGCATGGAGCGCGAGGCCGACCACTCGGCCGGCGATCCGTGGTGCATCGGGTACTTCGTCGACAACGAGCTGAGTTGGGGCGACGAGACGGCGCTGGCACGCGCCGCGCTCATGTCGCCGGCCGACCAGCCGGCGAATATCGCCGCGACGGCGGAGCTACGGGAGCGGTACGGCGACATCGCGACGCTGAACGAGGCGTGGGGAGCGGAGCACGCCTCGTGGGACGCGCTTGGATCCTCGCGCGATGAGCCGCCGGAAGAGGCCGCGCGCGACGACCTGCGCGCCATCAACGCCACGATCGCCGACCGGTACTTCCGCGTGATCCGCGAGGGGCTAAAGCGCGTGGCGCCGCATCAGCTCTATCTCGGGTGTCGCTTCGCGTGGGCGAACGCCGTCGCGGTGCAGGCGGCCGCGGATCATTGCGATGTCGTGGCGTACAACTTCTACCGTCGGAGTGTGGCCGACTTCACGCCCCCGCTCGACCTCGACATCCCGATCATCGTCGGCGAGTTCCATTTCGGCGCGTTGGACCGCGGAATGTTCCACACGGGACTCCAGGCCACCGAGAATCAGGAGGCCCGGGCCGACGCATACCGCAACTACGTGAACGGGGCGTTGGCGAACCCGAACATCGTCGGCGCCCACTGGTTCCAATACGGCGACCAGGCCACCACCGGCCGCGGCGATGGCGAGAACTACCAGATCGGCTTCCTCGACATCGCCGACACGCCGTATCCTGAGACCATACGCGCGGCCCGCGACGTGGGCTATGCGATGTATGCCACGCGATACGGTGGCGGCGAGTCTCGCTAGGCCGACCCGACTCGCGCGGTTGGCCGGCCGTTACCTCACCCAGGGCGGAGTCTGGAGATGCTGCCGTGAAAGCCGTCTGCATTGCCGTGCTATCGATCGTCGTCCTGTCCGTCGGCTGCGGAGACGGGGCATCCCCCACCGAGACGCGGGAATACCGCGAGCTCGAGACGCAACTCGGCACGGCGAGGGCGAAGATCGCGGACCTCGAGGCGCGCCTCGACGGCGCGGCGGACCTGGACGCTCCGTCCGCGCCGCGCGGGCTATCGGTGATAACGGGCGACGGCGAGGTCGTGGTCTCGTGGCTCGCGAACCCCGAGCCGGACGTGGACGGCTACGACATCCTGCGCAGCCGACGCGCCGGGCAAGGCTTCGCCGTCATTGGGTCCGTGGGGGCTGCGGCGACCGACTACGTAGACGACACGCCGCAGAACGGGACCACCTACCACTACGCGGTCGCCGCGATCGACGACGCTGGAAACGTGAGCGATCGTAGTCGTGACTCGGCCGAGTCCACGCCGCGGCCGGAGGGCGGCAGCGTCGAGTTGCACGAGTTCAGCGTCGACCCGGAGAGCTCCGGCTTCCGGTTTTCCGAGGCGGAGGACGGCCCCGTCGACTGGGACGCCGACGGCGACAACTGGCTCGACGACGACGTGGACATCGGATACTGGTTCGACGCCGAGGCCGGCATCCCTTACTTCTTCTCCGACCACGAAGACGTCCTCATGCAGGATCTCGGCTTCCACGAGGAGCTGTGGTCCATCGACGCCGTCCCCACGCAGGGCTACACGGTCTTCTCGACTGAGATCGTCGCAGAGCACGTGTACGCATTCGTCACGCCGGAGGGCCACTACGCGAAGGTGCGCGTCACGGACGTGGCGCCGCTTGTGGTGACATTCGACTGGGCGTATCAGACACAGGCGGACAACCCCAACGTCGCGCCGGCGCGGAATCCAATCCCCGCCACGGTGGGTCGGCGGCGCGCGCGCTAGCCAGAACCAGGCCCGGCCCATGAGACCAACCGTGGGATACACTTCAGTTCGGCGCATCCCGCGCCCGTCCGGCACAGAGACGCTACGCAAAGGGAAGTCGTCGCATGAAGGTGTGTAAGTTCGGAGGCAGTTCCGTCGCCACGGCGGAGCAGATCGACGCGGTATGTCGAATCGTCCAGGCGGATCCGGAGCGACGCCTCGTCGTCGTCTCGGCTCCCGGCAAACGCCACTCCGACGACACCAAAGTCACGGACCTTCTTATAGCCTTGGCGCACGCGCGTCTGTCCGGCGGCCCCTGTGACGAGGCGCTCGACGCCGTGGTAGCGCGCTACGCCGAGATCGCCGAGGGCCTGGGCGTCCCGGCGTCCCGCATCGACCCGATCTCCGCCGACCTACGCTCTCGCCTCGCGGAGAGTTGCGAAGACAAGGACCTGTTCACCGACTCCTTGAAGGCCGCGGGCGAGGACAACTGCGCGCGACTCGTAGCTGAGTGCCTGACCGCGCGCGGCGTCGAGGCGCACTACGTCGGGCCGAAAGAGGCGGGGCTCCTCCTGTCCGACGAACCGGGCAACGCGCAGGTTCTGGACGAGTGCTACCCACGCCTCGCCGAGGTGGCCGACCGACCCGGCGTGACGATCTTCCCCGGCTTCTTCGGCTACGCCACGAGCGGCAAGCTGGTGACGCTCCCGCGCGGCGGCTCCGACACGACCGGCGCCGTGCTGGCCAAGGCGGTGAACGCCGACGTGTACGAGAACTTCACCGACGTCGACGCCGTTTTCGCCGCCAACCCCAACATCGTCGACGACCCCGCGCCGATCCGCGAGCTAACCTACCGTGAAATGCGCGAGCTGGCGTACGCGGGCTTCTCGGTATTCCACGATGAGGCGATCATGCCGGTGTTCCACGCCGGGATACCGATTCACATCCGCAACACGAACAACCCCGAGGGCGCCGGCACCCGCATCGTCGTCGAAAGGTCCATCGACAACGGCCCGGCGGTGGGCATCGCGGCGATGGACGAGGTGTGCAGCATCTACGTGCAGAAGTACCTGATGAACCGCGAGGTCGGCTTCGGCCGCCGCCTGCTGGCGATTCTCGAAGACGAAGGCATCCCCTTCGAGCACATCCCGTCCGGGATCGACGACCTGTCCGTCCTCGTCCGCGAGGCGTTCTTCCCGGCGGATGTCGAACAGCGCGTCGTCGGCCGCGTCCGCGACGAACTCGCGGTCGATGATGTCTCGGTCGAGCACGGGCTGTCGCTGGTGATGATCGTCGGCGAGGGGATGCGTCACACCGTAGGCGTCGCGGCCCGAGCGTGCGACGCCCTCGCCCGCGCGAACGTGAACATCGAGATGATCAACCAGGGCTCCAGCGAAGTGAGCATGATGTACGGCGTCAAAACCGAGGACGCCCCCCGCGCCGTGCGGTCGCTCTACGCGGAATACTTCGGCTAACGGGCACGGCATCCGACCCCAAGGCCACTACCACTCGTCACGCGCCAGTTCGTCGACCCACGCGGGCTCCAGGTCGCCATCAGCGACCACGAGCCGATAGCGCAGCCGCAGCGTCTGCCCTCCGCCCAACGCGACACCTCCCGGCGCGACGATGCACGGGTTCATCATCGAAATCGGCGCCAGGTTGTGCCACAGCGTCGGGGGGTTGCTAGGGCAGTCGATGACGGCGAGCTCCGTGCGCGACCCGTCGTTCAGGGCGATGGCGTACGAATACCACGGCGCCGACGGCCACCCGGTGTCGGGGGTGAGGTAGTGCGGGTCGTCGAGCGTGACGACGCCCCGTGAATCACGATACGCCGCATCACCGTCCTTCCGGCACTTCGCGCAGAGGCCGCCGAATGCCGACCGATCCAGCGTGACGTCGATCGTCGGCGTAAGCTCATACGCCAGATCGATGACGTACGCGCTCCGCGCCTCCGCGACGCCCACGGTCAACTCTTCGGAGATCATCGGCTCGCCGCTCGCGACCCAGTCGTTGCAGATGCGGAGCTCCGCGCGATCGGCATCCGCGCGCGTCGTCTCGATCTCGCGGTTCACGATCACCCGGTCGCGCGTCGGGGCGAACTCGTCCCACCCCCAGAAATCCGCGCGACAGCGTCCGGACGAGATCGAGTGCCACGTGAGGAACACCCCGCGATGGTGAGGATGGTCGGCGGGCGCCATCTCCACGACGTCCTGACCCGACGGTGTGCGGAGCGGGTAGAAGCAGCACGCGCTGTTTGCGGCAAGGCCGCTGTTGGCGGGGACTTCGGTCAGATAGTGGAACACCGTGCGGCCATCGGGTGTGGCAAGCGCGACCCCGAGTGGCGCTTCGCGAAGCGTGTATCGGCTCATTTCGTCCATGCTCGTTGTGTGGGCCGGGTACGAGACGGCGGCGCGACGGGTCGGGCCAGCCCTGACTTCAGCGCCGCGAGCGCCGTGTCTCGACACGCCATCTTGCCACGCTCTGCGCCCTCGACGCTTGCTTCCGGTGGCGTGCCCTGCCGCCCCAGCGCGATCGGTCATAACCTCTGCGCCCTACCGACGCCATGCCGCAGCGGCTATCCCTTCCGCACATGACGACTTGTCGATTCGCAACTACCACCGGCGACCGGCGTCGGCGCCCGACGCACGACGTGCCAACGCGCGTCTGACATATAGGCCGGGTTCGTTGTGGTCGTGTGCTCCGTCGCGTAGACTTGCGCCCGGCGCGCCGGGGCCGGCAGTTCGAAGCGCGCCGGATGGGGAGATAAGCCATGAAGGCCATGTACGTACGGGTCGTGTTGTTGTGCCTCGCCGCCCTGTTCCTGGGGGCATGCGGTGGGTCGTCCGGCGGCGGCGACAAAGCCACACTGGCGAAGCTTCGGGATGAGACGCAGCGAGATGCCGCCATCGAGGAGCTCGTCGCCGCCGGGGCGGCATCGGGACCGACGCTGACCAAGGCGCTCGAGGACCCGGCCATTCGGCAGGCCGCCTCCGACGCGCTCATACGCATCGGGGCTCCCATCGCCCCGTACGTCATCAGGGCCAGGGATCACAAAGACGTCCAGGTGAAGATCGCCGCCACCACGGTTCTCACCGCCCTGACGACGCAGGACGAAGCCGCCAAGGAGTCCGCCGAGGCGACGGCCTTCTCGTGGGTGTCCATGAACGGCCCGTTCGGCGGATCGGTGATGTGCGTGAACGAGGATTCCGATGGCTGCCTGCTTGCGGGCCTAGCGAACGCCGGCGTCGCATGTTCGCGGGACAACGGCGGCACATGGACGACCGCGGAAACAGGTCTCAGCGAATACACGGTGTGGAGCATCGCCTCCCTCAACGATGTCCTGTACGCCGCGACCAACGGGCACGGCGTGTTCAAGTCCACCGATTGCGGCGACAACTGGGAGCACTCCAGTAAGGGCCTGGGCAACAGCTTTGTCCACGCCGTGCAACCGGTCGGCGCGGTCATGTATGCCGGCACCAGGGGCGGCGTGTACCGCTCCGTCACGGGCGGCAAGAACTGGGACCTCTCCAGCGACGGCCTCGACGACGACGAGGTGCGATGCCTCGGATCGGCCCGCGGCGTGCTCTATGCCGGCACGTCGGGCGGCGATGTCTACCGGCTGTCCCCGGGACGTACCGCATGGGGGAAGGTCGGACCCGACCTCGCCGAGGGCGCAATCCTGTCCATGCAGCTTCTCGGCGACTGGGTGTACGCGGGCAGCGAGGATGGCCAGGTCTTCCGCAGCACCAACGGCGGCGGGACCTGGAAGGCGTTGCCCGATGGGCTGGGCGGCGAGGCTATCACGTCGCTGGCCGAGATCGGGTCGGCGATCTTCGCGGGCACCAACGGCGGCGGCGTGCGCCGACTGATGCCGGACGACACGTGGGCAACCCTAGACGAAGGCCTGCTCAACCCTACGGTCACTGCCATGCACGTCTCGGGCAACAACATCCTCAGCGGAACCGACGGCGGCGGCATCTTCTTCGCCGCTGCCCGCGACGCCGAGGAGTAAGCCGCGAACGCGGACAACAGAACCCCGGACGCCGCGCCGAGGAGCGCGGCGTCCGCGTGCACGGTCTCGGCTATCGCGCCGCAGGCCACGCGCTGACGGAGAACACGCGATGTCGGCGGACATTCAGTTGGTGGGCGTCGGCGGACCCCACAGTGACGGCGCCCGTAGCCTGGCGAGGATCACCGTCCCGGCGATCCCCGACCTCGTATGCGACTTGTGGTGCTACGAGGACAAGTTCGGCGTTGGTGAGGCAAGCGCGCAGCCGGACGGCGGCCTCCTGTTTCGCCACACGCACGCGCGGATGTCCGACGTTGAGCTCGTGACACACCTGACGCCCGGCGTCGACCACGTTGTCATGCGGCTGACGGTCACAGGGCGTGACGAGGAGTCGGTTCGCTCCGTCCGGCGTGTGAACGCGTGTTGGCAGTTCCGGCGGTCGAACAGCTTCGGGAACCGGGGTCACTTCGTTCGTGACTTCGTCAGCCGTTGCTTTATCTACACCGACGCCGGCTTCACGCGACTGACCGACACGCGACGGCATCCCGACACCCGTCGCCCGCCGGACCACGAGCAGAACTCACCGCCGTGGGTGCAGCGTTACGTCCCGGCGTGGGCGGATCATCCGGGCCAGCCGGACGCGAGCTGGGGGAACAGCGACGACCGGCCGACGTGCAGTCTCGTCGGTGTCGTCTCGCGCGATGGACGGCATCTCGCCGCGTGGGGATGTCGGACGTGTGTCGGGATCGGCCAGGGCTGGCACGACTGTCTCCATCTCCTGCCCGACCTGTCACTCGACTACGATCCAACCGCGAACCGCATCGAGTCGACGGCGATCCTCTACTTCATGCCGAACGACCTCGCCGCTCTCCTCGCCCGTTACGAGGCGGATTTCGCGGTCGCATAGGGATCCACAGCCGGGCTGCCGGCGGCCCTNGNCGCAACCCCAGCATGCGNCCATCNCTGCCCCCGACACTTGTGATTCTCCCTCGGCTATCAGTGTGATGCGGCGGCGTCCCGCTGCGTCGAGGAGCATTTCCGTGTCGGGGTATCGGACGGCTGTGCGTCGTTATAGGCGGAAGACAACGCCGAGAGGCCGCGACAGTGCATCGGAACGACCGGCGCCTCGTCACCGAGACGCTCAACGGCGACCAGGACGCGTTCGCGGTTCTCATGCGCAGATATGAGAGGCGCGTCTACGCCATCGCGTACGCGAAGCTCGTGAATCACGCCGACGCCGAAGAGATGACGCAGCAGACGTTTCTGCACGCCTACGAACGGCTGTGGCAGATCAAGACGCCCGACCGGTTTGGGTCGTGGATCGCGCGTGTGGCGCTCACCTGCGTCAGTGCGCACAAGCGAAGGCGTATGCGCGAGACGCTGATGGACGTCTCCACCGTGTATGCCGAACAGCCGGCCCCGGAGGTCGACCAGGAACGGTTCGAGCGCGATGAGGACGCGCGTCGGCTCGTGGAACGTGGCTTGCGCACGCTGCCCGATTCACTGCGCCTCGCACTCGTGCTGCGGTACATGTCCGACGCGACGTACGACGAGGTGGCGCGCAGCCTCATGATCCCGCGAGCCGCGGCCGAGCGTCGCGTGCAGCGCGGGCTGCGAAAGCTACAGGACTACTTCCGCCGGTGCGGTGTCGCCGATGCCGCCGGTAGTTCGGCCCTGACGGGGACGCTCACATACCCGGTGGGCGTCGGCGTGATCGATGCCGCCATCGCCGACGTGCGCGGCTCCTCGCCGCCGTCGCGCGCAGCGTCGTCGTCTTCCACGGCGACGCTTGCGGCTGCGGGCGTGGCTGGGACGCTCATCACCGGTCTGCTTGCGTGCGGTCTGTTCGTCTCCACCTGGGCGGAGATGCGCGGCGGCCCGGCCGCATCCGCCGAGAGTGGCTCACGCGTCGTTCTTGTGGGGCGTCCCGCGCCATCCTACGGAGCCGACCCGCAGGGAGTGCTGACGCGCCAGCGCGTCCGCGGCCCCATCCCACGGAACGCGGTGCTCATACTCGACGAGACGTATGACGGCCTCGTGCCGGGACAGGCGCTGCCGGGCTGGACTTCGGGCGCGTACGCGCAGTCGGAAGACCTCCCGCCCGGCGGAGGGGCGGTAGCTGGGATGGTGAACACGAACATCCCGGCGGCGTACTTCCAGTTCCCGCTTGTGCGGGGGCGAGTGACGTTCGAGCTATGGCTGAAGCCCGGCTCGGGCCCAGACGTGAACTGTGTCCTGAGGATGGGGAGTCACCTCCGCGGGTGGCGAGATGCCAAGGACACCGTGCATGCGACCCGTCCTGACGATGGCGACGCGGTGGAGTCGGCCATGTTCGTCATCAAGAACGACCAGGACCTGTGGTTCTACGACTCTCCCATAGCCGACGGCGACCTCGGCTTTCTTGGCCCATATGACGGGAGCTGGCGGCACGTGAGGTTGGTGTACGACACGTCGCGGAACGACTACGACGTGTACCTGGACGGCCAGGCCGTGCGGCGACACATCCCAGGTGTGCGGGACATCAGCGAGGGTATCTCCAACGTCTCGATCAGCAGCGGCCGGTGGGAGAGAGAGTTGGACGCACCGTCCTACTTCGACGGCGTGCGTGTATACGTGCAGCCGCTCCCTGATGGCGCCACATAGAAGGAGGAACTGACCCACTCGGAGCACATCCGACACTCTCGTAACAAGCTGTACATGGAAGGGGCCGCGCGCCCTGATGCTGGTAACACTGAGCGCGCGTCCCCAGGGCCTCTGGCAACTGGATCAGTCGCCAGATGCCGCTCCAGAATACGCGACCGGGAACGGTGCACCCAAGGCCGAACGCAACTCACCCGACGGCACGCTGGATGTCGGCGGCCATGTGCCGCCGACGAATGCCCGTCGAACACAGCCGTAGCCGGACGCAAAGTCTGGCTGATGGAGACCTGAATATGAGACATGTGAGGATCGCATCGTCGTACCGATGGACCGTGGCGTCCATTCTCTTCCTCGGCACCCTCTCGCCCGCGTTCACTGGCGAGAGGATAGCCTTCGAGAGCGCCACGACCGTGCGTAGCATATGGACAGTCGATACAGACACCGGGGCCAGACTGCAGCTGACGGACGATACGACGGACGACTACAACCCCGCATGGTCGCCGGATCGGCAGTATATAGCCTTGGCCTCCGCGCGCGGAGGCACGAGGAGTATCTGGCTCGTGGACGTCGCTACGCTCGCGCTCACACGCGTCACGGACGACGGCGGCGAGGACCACAACCCAACGTGGTCTCCAGACGGGACGCGGATTGGGTTCCGCAGCGATGGTCGGGGCGCGGCGACCGTCAGTCTGTGGGCGAAGGATCGCCTCCTGCCGTTCGATGATCAGACGGCCTACATTCGCCTCACCGATGACGGGGGATCCGACTACGGGCCGGCGTGGTCCCCAGACGGCTCCACCATCGCCTTCTACTCACAGGGGACCCCGCGAGACAACACGGCCGGTGACCATGTCTGGGCAAAGGACCTAAGCCTACCGTTCGACGAACCCACGGCGTACACGCGCATGACGGACGACGCCGGACAGACCTACTCGCCGTACTGGTCCCCCGACGGGTCCACGATTGGCTTCCAGACCGACCGATGGTCGCAGTGGGATGTCGGCGCGCGGGATCTGGGTTTGCCGATCGATGACGTGGCGGCGTACGAACGGCTCACGGACAGCGCAGGGATCGACTTCAGTGGACCGGTGTGGTCCCCCGGCGCCACCGCCTTCGCGTTCGCGTCCGACACGCGGTTAACGGGAGGCGTCGCGGTCTCGGACATCTGGGTGAAGACAACCGGGACCGCGTTCGACGACGCATCCGGCTACGCAGTCCTTGTGCAGGGACATCCCCCGGATTGGGAGCCCGCCGCGGCCGGCCCGGCCCTCGTGGTCGTGCCGCTGTCTCTGGCCTTTGGCAACGTGCCGGTGGGCAGATCGTCGGCCCAGCCGTTCAGTATCACAGGTACAGGGGCGGCCACGCTGACAGTCACTGATATCGCGTCCGACACCCCAGTGTTCACGGTTGCCACGACGCCGGCGCCGCCGTTCGAGCTGCCCCCCGACCTGAGCCAGACCGTTACCGTGACGTTCACTCCCACGGTCGAGGGCCCGCAGACCGCGGACATCACGATCACCCACAGCGCGGTGGGCGGGCCGGTCATCGTCACGGCATCTGGAACCGGTGTTGCGCCACCGGTGCTACAGGCAACCATCGACGTGAAACCGGGCAGCTCTCGGAACCCGATCAACCCTCGCAGCCGGGGCGTGACGTCCGTGGCAGTGCTGTCGACACGGACAGGCGCCGGCGAGACAACGGACTTCGATGCGGCAAACGTCGACACGGGTTCGGTTCGCCTCGGACGAGGCGGTGCGTCCGTCGAACGCTGGTCCCTAGAGGACATCGACGGGGATGGCGACGACGACTTGCTGTTGCGGTTCCGCACACAGGACATCGGCCTCGTCCCTGGGGACGACCTCCTCTGTCTTACCGGGACCACCCTCGATGGCGTAGCGATGCACGCCTGCGATGCCGTTACGCTCGTGCCGCCCGGCCGGCGAGCAGCGCCGGCCCTGCTGACGTCCGGCGTCGGGCCGAACTACCCCAACCCCTTCAACCCGGAGACGTGGATTCCGTTCGAGCTGGCCGAGGCCGCGGATGTGACGGTCCGCATCTACGGCCTCGACGGCGGCCTCGTGCGGAAGCTGGAGCTGGGAGCGCGTGGAGCTGGCGAGTACGTCGGACGTGAGAGCGCCGCGTACTGGGACGGCAGGAACGCCGACGGCGAGGCGGCTGCGAGCGGAGTCTACGTCTACGAGCTCACCGCGGGAGACTACCACGCCCTCCGCAGGATGGTCGTGATGAAGTAGTCTCCGCCACCGAGCGCAGGACATGAACATCCCCGGTCGCGCGCCTGTGTGACCGGGGATCATCGTGCCCGACGGCGCGCGACTTCCCAGGCTCTGTCGAGCTATCAGTAGGTATCCGAGGGACGCGCGTCTGCCGGCAGACGCCGAGACCGCGTGGCGGAGCACAGCTTTTGTCCGGCGCGACACGCGCCGCGAGTCCTTATTGTACGGGACGGAGTAATGCCCGGAAGACGAGACGGCGCACTGGTCGCCGACATTCTCAACGGCGATGCGGATGCCTTCGCGGTGCTGGCACATCGGTACCGAAGGCGTGTGTACGCCATTGCGTACGCGAAGCTCCTGGGCCACGCAGATGCCGAGGACGTTGTCCAGGAAGTGCTGTTGCGCGCCTATGAACGGTTGGGGCAACTCCGCAGTCCCGACAGCTTCGCGTCGTGGGTCAGCCGCATCGCGCTGTCCTGCGTCGGGGACGTCAGCCGTAGACACGCCAGGGAAACGCCGATGGACGTTCAGCGCCTCCTACGAGACGAGCCCGTCGCGCGCGTCGGGCAGGAGGATTACGAACGCGCGTCCGACGCGCGTCGGCTGGCGGCATCCGCGTTGCGGTCGCTCCCGGACAGCTTGCGCCTGCCCCTCGTGATGCACGACGCCGCGGAGATGTCATACGACCAGATCGCGGGGAGCCTGCTAATCCCCAGGAGCACTGCGGAGAAGCGTGTGCAACGCGCGCGTCGCCGCGTGAAGGCGTACTTCGAAGCGTCGGGGCTGTCGGATCTCGTCAGGACGTTGGCGTTGCCGACCCTCGTGATGGCCGGGCCGTCTGACGCCGTGATGAGCCGCTTACTCGACGCCGCACGCGAAATGCCTGCCCCATGTCGGCTGCAGCCGGCGCGATACGAATCCGCCCTGTTCGGCTCGACCGTGGCCGGCGTCGCCGTCACATGCCTGATCGCCACGGGCTTCTACCTGGCCACGTGGGCGGACACTCGCGCCGTCGCGGCTGCAGCCGGAGACAGTACTGATCCCGTTGTGGTGGTCGGACATCCGGCGCCGTCGCACGGCGCAGATCAGGCGGGTGTTGTGGCACGCGATCGGGCCCGTGGCCCCATCCCGCAGGACGCGGTTCTCATACTCGACGAGAGTTACGACGACCTGATGCCCGGCCGACTACTGCCCGGCTGGACGGAAGGCGCGTACGCTCAACCAGACGAGATTCCGCCCGGCGGCGGCTCCGTGGCCGCGGTGGTGAACACGAACATCCCGTCGGCGTATTGCCAATTCCCGCTGGTGCAGGGCGTTGTGACGTTCGAACTGTGGCTCAAGCCCGGGGCAGGGCCGGACGTGAACTGCGCGCTCAAGATCGGCAACGACCTGGGTGGATGGCGGTCGGCAGACCAATCCGTGCACGACACAAGGCCCGCTGACGGCGACGCGTACTTCGTGCCCGTCATCATCAAGAACGACGAGGATATCTGGTTCTGCCACACCCCCGGCCACCACGACCGCAGGGGCGGCGTGGAGTCCTTCGGTGTCTATGGTGGCGAGTGGACGCATATCAGGATGGTCTGCGACACCGCACGGAACGTATACGACGTCTACCTGGACTTCCGACTCGTCCGACATGGCATACCGATCGAGGGCGATCTGACCGCAGGCGTTTCGTACTTCGCGATCAGCAGCGGCAGGTGGCACAGGGACCGAGACAAGCCATCGTACTTCGACAGCCTTCGCGTGTACGTCGAGCCGTTCGGCGACGAACAGGGAGGGCTGCAGGGGCCGGCTGGCTAGCGCAACGGCGTGTGGCGGGCGCCGCCGGGCGGCCTGCCGACATGCAAGCGCGCAACGACTCCCCAGAGCTGGCCGAGGGCCCTGGTCTGATAAAAACGAGAGGCTACGCAGTATATGAGACGCCTGCCGGCTCGGGGCGCCGTCGGGCAGAACCCACAGAAGGAACCGCAATGAGACGCATAGTCGCAACCCTCTGCGTAGGCATTCTCGGCCTCGCTTCCGGCGCCGTCTCGGCAGTCACGCTCCTGGACGACACCAGGATACTGTTCGACCGTGGCTCGTTGGGCAGCCGCGAGATCTACGTCACGAACATCGACGGCACGAACGAGACCAACCTAACCAACAACGCCGTCGACGACTTCAGCCCCTCCTGGTCGCCCGACGGTTCGCAGATAGTGTTCTTCTCGAACCGGGACGGCGGCGACGACTTGTTCATCATGGACGCCGACGGCCTGAACCCGATCAACGTGACAGGGCCGGTGACCGTGGCGGCCGACGCGGACCCCTCCTGGTCGCCCGACGGCACGCGCATCGCGTTCGTCGCCGCGTTCGATGTATGGGTGATCAATGTCGACGGGACGGGTTTGGTAAACCTAACCACCCTTACGGACAACGGGGCCGGTGATGGCCTCGGGACCAACTCCGCGTGGTCTCCCGACAGCGCCAGGATCGTCTTCGGATCGCAGAGAGACGGCGACTGGGAGATCTAC
>NYZG01000049.1 GCA_002687025.1 Candidatus Poribacteria bacterium | reverse complement strand
CACGGCGTTCAACTTCACGCTGGACGACTTCCTCAGTCAGGCGTCCGCGCAGGCGATGGTCTCGAACATCGACACCGCCGTGACGACGCTCGCGACGATCCGCACGGATGTCGGTGCATTCCAGAACCGCATTGAGCGGTCGCAGGCGAACATCCAGTCGGCCATGGAGAACACGCAGAACTCCGAGTCGACGATCCGCGACGCGGACTTCGCCGCGACGCGGACTTCGCCGCGGAGGCCTCGGCGATGACCCGCGCGCAGATCCTGGCGCAGACGGGCTCCTCGATGTTGCAGCAGGCGAACATCCTGCCGCAGCTCGCGCTGACGCTGATCAGCTAGACCAACGGTTTCGGATCTCCCTCCAACCACCGACGGCTGTGGGAGATCGTTCTCACATGGGGCGTCCCTAGGGGCGCCCCTCTTCCCGCGCCGTAGGCCTGCGAGGCTGCACAACTCGCGGGCGATCTTCGTGCTCGCGCTAAAGTTTCCCGCCCACGCGCCGATACATACATCGGACGCAGTAGCGGGGGTGAAAGCAACAAGTTGCTCCGCTGCTGCCATGTGAGAACGATCTAACACAGTCTGGTGGTGCTCAGCACCCCAATCATATCCAATGGTGGAGAAGTCGCCCCTACAGACGTACTGCGTCTGTGCATCGGCGGCGGCTGAGGGAGCTTGGGACGCATGTTCCGCATAAATACCAATATGTTGGCCATCAACGGTCAGCGGAACCTCTTCCGCACGGCGAACGACCTCTCCAAGAGCATGGAACGCCTGACCTCGGGTCTGCGGATCAACCGCGCATCCGATGATGCCGCCGGACTGACCGTGTCGGAACTGATGCGTTCGCAGATCTCCGGGTCCAAGCAGGCGAACCAGAACATCTCCCAGGCGCTCACGCTCCTCCAGGTTGCCGACGGTGGCCTCGAGCAGGTCGGTGGGATGTTGCGCAGGCTGAAGGAACTCGCCATCCAGTCCGCCGACGGCACGCTGAACGCGACGAACCGCAGTGGCATCTCGCTCGAAGCCGCCGCGCTCATCGCCGAGATCGACCGGATCGCCGAAACGACGACGTTCAACGGCGTGAGTCTGATCTCCTCGGCGGGAACAGGTTCCACGAACTTCACGTTCTACCTCGGCGACGGCTCGGCCAGCATCGACTCGGCCGACCAGCAGGCCGGCGTGAACATCAAGGGCATCAACTTCCTGGCCGGCGGCACGGGCAGCATCGGCGACACGCTCGTCGCGCTGACGGTCGCGGACTTCCTGAGCCAGGTGTCTGCCGCCGCCCTTGTGAGCGCAGCGGACACGGCGGTGAACAACGTCGCGCAGATCCGCACGGAACTCGGGGCGTTCTCGAACCGCCTGTCGCGTTCGCAGATCAACATCCAGACGATCATGGAAAACACGATGAACGCCGAGTCCATCGTGCGTGACGCGGACTTCGCGGCGGAGGCGTCGGCGATGACCCGCGCGCAGATCCTGACGCAGTCCGGGATCTCGATGTTGTCCCAGGCGAACCTGATCCCGCAGCAGGCGCTGGCGCTCCTGCAGTTCTAACCTCGACGGTGGGCAAGCCGCCTGATTCTCACGAATCAGGCGGCCGTGTCCGAGTCGTGACGCGCGTCCTGAACTGAATCGCGAAGACGCGCCGCGTTCGAACGGGAACGACCGATCGCTTGTGCGGGCGAGTTCACGACGCCGTAGAGCGGTCGTGAAGGGAGCCACCGGCAGATGTTCCGGATCAACACGAACGTCCTCTCCATCAACAGCCAGCGCAACCTGTTCCAGACTTCGGGCGACCTGTCGAAGCGCATGGAGCGGTTGACGTCGGGTCTGCGAATCAACACGGCCGCGGACGATGCCGCCGGGTTGACAGTATCCGAACTGATGCGCTCGCAGATTGCGGGCGCCAAGCAGTCGAACCAGAACATCTCGCAGGCGCTCACGCTGCTGCAAGTGGCCGATGGCGGGCTCGAACAACTCGGTAACATGCTGCGTCGGCTGAAAGAGCTCGCGATTCAGTCCGCCGACGGCACGCTGAACGATACGAACCGGTCGGGGATCTCCCTCGAAGCGGCCGCGCTCGTCGCGGAGATAGACCGGATCGCCGAGACGACGACCTTCAACGGCATCAGCCTCATCGCCACTGCCGGGACGACCGACTTTACCTTCTTCCTCGGCGACGGCACGGCCGCGATCGACGTCACCCAGCAGACCGCCGGATTCAGCATGCAAGGCGTGGACTTCACGGCGGCAGGGGTCGGGACGATTGGCGGGGCGTCGTATGTTCTGACCGTAGCCGATTTCCTGAATCAGGTATCCGCCGAGGGCCTGGTTCAGCTTGCCGACACCGCGGTGAACGGTGTCGCCCAGATCAGGACGGAGATCGGGGCCTTCATGAACCGCTTGGAGAAGGCCCAGATCAACATCCAGACGATCATGGAAAACACTCACAACGCGGAGTCCGTCGTCCGAGACGCGGACTTTGCTGCGGAGGCGTCCGCGTTGACTCGCGCGCAGATTCTCGTTCAGTCCGGTTCGTCGATGCTGAACACCGCGAATCTGGTCTCGCAGTCGGCGCTGCTGCTCCTCCAATAGGTCTTGCCTACCGGTTCACCGCCGCGTAGGTAACTGGCGCAAGTCGCGGGACGTGGTTCGCTACCGCGTCGCCGGCGCGCGCAAGCCGTCCCTAACGGCTCTCACCACCGTTAGGTACCACCAGATGACGGGCGCCCGACAACCTCGGGCGCCCTTTTCCATTCCCGGCTTCGGCCTGGGTAATTTCTTCCCGATGACTCCCGTCGTCGGCCCATGTTTTCCCACCGCGTGATCGCGCCTTTTCAACGTCGCATCCGGCTTAGATTCGCGCTACGAGCGGGTCTCTGCGGCCTTTTCACGCCGTGGCACGCATGTTGCGCAGTGGCTCCCCAAGAGACGAGAGGAGTCATTCCGAATGCTGCAAGGTATCTATACGGCTGCCTCTGGCATGCTGGCGCATGAGGCTATGTCCGAGGTTATCTCGAACAACCTCGCGAACGCCTCCACGCCGGGATTTCGCCAGGATTTCGCGACGTTNCACATGGCCGGNNANAAGCCNGNNGCCAAAGGGCAAGTCCGCGCTTTCCCCCATGCTGGTCTTCCGTTCCTACACCGACTTCGAGCTCGGAAGNGTCCGCACGACGGGCAACCCGCTNGATCTGTCGTTNGCCGACGACGGCAACGGGTTCTTCACCGTCGANACGCCCNAAGGCGAGCGCTACACNCGCGCGGGCAACTTCACGCTCAGCCCATCCGGCACGATCGTAACCCCTGACAATCTCCCCGTGCTCGGCACGGCGGGGCCCATCACCGCCAACGGCGGCGAGATCGAGATCACCGACACCGGCGAGGTGTACGTCGACAAGAACTACGTGGACCGATTGAAAATCGTCCGATTCGACCGCGTCGACGGTCGAGTGCCGCTACGTAAGGCCGGTCACTCTCTCCTCACGCCTCTTGACGACCAAACCATCCCGCGGGTCGCAACCGATCCGCAGGTTCGTCAGCAGACGCTCGAGGGGAGCAACGTCAACATGGTTCAGGAGATGGCGAAGCTCATCCACATGGTGCGTGGATACGAAGCGTACCAGCGGGCCATCCTCGTCTCCGACAACAGCCTAAACATGCTCATCCAACGCGTGGGTGGAGGTAACTAGACATGATACGCGCACTGTACTCTTCGGCTTCGGGGATGAACGCGCAGGAACTCGCGATCGACACGATCGCGAACAACCTCGCGAACGTCAACACGAACGGATTCAAGCGGACCCGCATCGACTTCCAGGACCTGATCTACCAGACGCTGATGACGCCTGGAGCCACGTCTGGCTCCGGGACCGAGATCCCCACCGGGATTCAGGTCGGTCACGGCAGCCGCGTCGCCTCGACGCAGCGCATCTTCTCACAGGGCGAATTCAAGCAGACCGACGCCGACCTCGACCTCGTGATCGAAGGCGACGGCTTCTTCCGTGTCCAGAACAACGACGGCGAGGAGGTGTACACGCGCGCCGGGTCGTTCAAGCTCGACAGCCAGGGCCGCATGGTCACGTCCGACGGGCTGCTGCTGGGTGACCAGATTTCCATCTCCCCGGAAGTCACCGGCATCAGCATCAGCAAGGACGGCATCGTCCAGGGCACGTTCCCGACAAGCACCGCCCCTGAAGAACTCGGCCGCATCCAGCTCGTGAGGTTCGCCAATCCGGCGGGACTCGAGGGCATCGGCCAAAACCTGTTCCGTAGCTCTCAGTCGTCCGGGACGCCGCAGACCGGCACGCCCGATATCGACGGCTACGGTTCGATCCTCCAGGGATTCCTGGAGCTGTCCAACGTGAAACTCGTCGAGGAAATGGTCTCCATGATCGTCGCCCAGCGGGCGTACGAGATCTCGTCGCGCAGCATCCAAGCCGCCGACGAGATGCTCAACGTCGCGAACAACCTACGCCGATAAGAGGCATCCACCCCCTAGCAACGGAGCCGATGAGATGACGGGAAGAAATTTCCCACGACGAGGGCCGCGCGGAAAAATGCTCCGGCGCGCCCTCGCGTCCATCGGTAAGAGCGTTGTCGCGACGATGCTGATCGGGGGATTGGGAATAGCGCTTCAAGCGCATGCCCGCGTAAGGGCGACCGTCACGTTCGAGACGGACGCGACAGTAACGGAGACATCAGTTCGCCTCGGCGATCTCGCGAAGGTGGAGACGGACGACGCGGCCTTGAGGGAGAACCTCGAGGCCCTCGTCGTCGGTCCTTCGCCGCGCGTTGGGAGCACGTGGAATCTACGCGCGGGCAGCGTCAGGCTGGCCGTGCGTAGAGAGCGGCTACGACTGGGTTTGAGCGACTCCGACATGGAGTTCGCAGGCGCCGAAATCACCCGGGTCGCCGTCGCGAGTCAGGAGATCGCACCACAGGACATCATCGACCGGGTTCGCCCCTGGATCGATGAACGCGTCGGCGTCATGGCGCGCGCCGATCGTATGGAACTCGGCCTTGCGTCGGTTCTACGTCCTGTCGTGATTCCCGCAGGCGAATGGGACGCCGCCCCGGCCTATACGTGGGCGCCGCGGCGCGTCTCTTCCACCCTCTCCGTGCCGGTTGTCATCACCGTCGATGACGCCGCCGTAAAGCGAGTCACGCTGGCACTCAACTTGCATCTCTACGCGACGATTCCCATGGCCAACCGGGCGGTTCACCGCCATGAAGCGCTCACGGAGGCCGACGTGGAATACGTAGAGGTGGATCTGACGACCCTCAACGGAGGTTCCCCGATTCGCCCGTTCGCCGAAGTCCTCGGCGTGCGCGCGACTCGGGAGATTCGGTCGGGTGAAGTCCTGACGAATCAGAACAGCGAGACGATCCCAATGATCGCAAAGGGCGACCAAGTGACGATATATCTCGAAGCCCCCCGGCTGTCGATACAGACCGTCGGCGAAGCCCTACAAGATGGTCGCTACGGGGATCTCATCCGCATCAAGAACCTCGCGTCGAACCAGGTCATTCAGGGGAGAGTCGTGAAAGAGCGGCTCGCCCAGGTGGATCTCGCCCGGCCCACGGCCGGGCGCGTTCAGCCCGTAGCAATGGCCCGTTGAGGCGACTCGAATTCTACCCTGAGAGGAACAGGACATGGTAAGGCGCGGGTTACGACGCCGAGACGGCTTGCCGATCGCGCTCGCCCTGGTGCTGGGCAGCGCGGTGATCGGCGCGGAGGCGCGATCGCTCTACGCCGACGTGAAGGCCGTCGAAGTCGGCGATGTCGTGACGATCATCGTGATGGAATCCACGCAGGCGAGTCGGTCGGCCTCCACGCGGACGAGCCGTGCCAGCGGGTTCAACTTGAACGGCGGCTTCGCCAACCGCAGCAGCGGCAGCAACACCGCCACCAGCATGGAGGGCGGGTTCACCGGCGGAGCCGAGCACAACGGCGACGGCGTCACGCGAAGCAGCGGCGCTCTGACGACGACAGTCACCGCGACCGTCATGGAAGTGCAGCCGAACGGCTTCCTGAAGGTCGAAGGGTCGCGCCTCCTGCAGATCAACGACGAGAAGGAAACGCTCACTGTCTCGGGTCTCCTTCGCCCGGTCGATATCTCTCGGAACAACACGGTCTTTTCCACCCAGTTAGCGGATGCCGACATCAGCTATACCGGCGAGGGAGAGATCAGCAAGCAGCAGAAGCCCAGCATCTTCGTCCGCATCCTGACGACCATCCTCCCGTTCTTTTAGGAGTGGATCATGGCTCAACCGATGACAGATACCCAACACATCGCCGGCACGGTCGGCCACGGCAAGCGCGCTTCGGAAGTCGGCGACATCGTGACGGTTATCGTCAACGAGTCGACGCAGGGCGGACGGCCGAAGACGACCGATGGCGCGACGACCTTCGACTACCCGGACGGACTGGACAGCGAAGCCCTCACGCGCCTCCGATTCGCCAAGCGGGCATCCATGGACGACCGTCGTCACCTGCGGGCGACCATCACGGCGCTCGTTACAGAGGTAACGCCCAATGGCTTCCTTAAGGTCGAAGGCCAGCGCCAGCTACGCATCAACGATGAGATCGACACGCTGACGGTTCAGGGCATCCTCCGCTCCGAGGACATCAGCGCGGACAACACGGTCTTCTCCACGCAGCTGGCTAATGCGGACATCACCTATACGGGCGACGGTCTGACTCCCAAGTCGGAAAGCGCCACGGAAGAGGAAGAGATCGTCGCCCCCGCCAAGAAGGCGGGCCCGGTGATGCGCTTCCTCGCGGGATTCATCCCGTTCCTATAGGAGCCGACGAATGACGAGAACTGCAGGGACATCTCGACGACGGTTCGCGAAGATCGGCTCTTGGGTTCTGGCCGCGGGTTTCATCTTCGGCGCACAGCACGCCGATGCGGCGCGCGTCAAGGACATCACCAGCATTCGCGGCGTGGAGACGACGCAGCTCGTAGGCTACGGGCTGGTAATCGGTCTTGGCGGCACGGGCGACCAGACGACGAACGTCCCGTTTACGCGCCAGGCGATCGAGAACTACCTCCGCAACATGGGCA
This sequence comes from Candidatus Poribacteria bacterium, assembly GCA_002687025.1. GTDB lineage: Bacteria > Poribacteria > WGA-4E. Next base: position 169 of record NYZG01000049.1, on the reverse strand, counting down.
TGACGGTCGACGACTCACGCGGCTCGTTGCGCACGAACAACGTGGCTTCCGTGACCGTCACCGCGGAGATTCCGACGTATCTCCCACTGAACAGCTCGTTCGATGTGGTGGTCTCATCCTTCGGTGACGCCCGCAGCCTGCACGGTGGGCAGCTCCTGCAGACGGAGCT
>NYZG01000048.1 GCA_002687025.1 Candidatus Poribacteria bacterium | reverse complement strand
TAGTGACGACGGCGAGGCTTTGCTGCTGTCCGCCGAGGAGCCGTTCTCGTCCTCACTCCCGCTACACGTCGGCCTTTACGCCGACGGCGACTACGACGTGGAACGCGTGTCCACGACGTTCACGGACTTCCGCGTGTTCCGGCCTGGGCCCGCGCGTCCCGGTAGCCCGGACACTCCCTGACCGCGACCAAGAGTGGGGGCGCGTGCGCCGGACCGGAACGCCGCCACAAGCCCACACCGTTGCAGGGCTGTTGTCGGCCGCGCGTCGTCAGAGCTACGATCTGCTGAAGCGACGGCGATATCACAAGGTCAGGGAGGGCCCGCAATGCCCCACGTGAGACGCACCGGCATTATCCTGATTGCGGGGCTCGTGACGGCCCAGGCATTCGCGGCAAACTTCGAGGTGGCCATCTACACCGAGGCGCACCCCTGGCCGCAGGCTCGGGCCGACCAGGAACTGACCGCGCTTACAGACCAACTGCAAGGGGTCATCTCCTTCGAGGCCTTCGCAGCGGGCGAGGTCGATGCGGTCGCCGCTTGGGTCGAGGAGCACGCGGGAGGCGAGCTGCACATGCTCATCCTGACGGGTCTGCTGCCTACCACGCTCTACGCGGGGGAAGCCGAGGGTTCTCTCGCCGAGGAGTTCCTGGATGCAGGCAACACCATCATCAACACAGGGGAGTACACGTTCTACTCGATCGAAGGCAAGCAGGAGGCCAATGAGACCGGGGCGCTACAAGACATCATCGACGTCCCCGCGGCTTTTGTCTGGCAGGGGCGAGGGGACAACTGGCTTCCCGATCCTGTCGTCATGGCGCCCACGGCCGACGGGCTCGAGTATGCTCCAAGCATCGAGGAGTTCGGCACGTCCTACCCGTTCCACACCGAGGACTACGTAGCTACTCCGTGGGAACTGGAGATCGCCCTCGCGGAGAACACGGAAGAGGACCCGCGAGTGGATCCTGGGGTGATACTCAACACGGAGACAGGCGGGAGGCTCGGGATCTTCGTCCAGGCCTATGTTCTGGACATACCGTCGCCTGACATCTCGTGGGGCGCCGTCATGGGCGAGTACATACTGAACTACTACCTCGGAGTCGCCGCAGTGGCCCCGGGAGGCAAGCTGGCCTCTGTCTGGGGCGCCATGAAGGCGGCAGACTGAGCGCACGCCGTCAGTAGCCCAGCCGCCGACAACACCGACAGAGCGAATGACGCGAGAGCGAGTAGCCTGCTGCCGGCCGTTTGCTGCCCTCGGCGCCGGCCGTTGGTCGACGACGAGCGTCAGTCCGTCAGGATTTCCACCCGCTGACAGTTGAAGCTGTAAAAGGTGCGCTCGTCGGTGGCGGGCCGGAAGTCGGTGTGGACCATCCAGAACGAACTCCCGTCCTCGGCGATCCACGCGGGTGATATCTGCGGCTGGTAGGCGCACGCGGCGGAGTCGTTCCCGGGCGTCCACGCGGCATCCTCGACGGCCTGTGTCCACGGCCCCCACGGCTGGGGCGCCGTCCACAGGCCGAAGTAACTCGGCTTCCCGAACCAGGCGCCGTCCTCCGCGCACCCCATGCCCCAGTTGAGCATCATGTAGAGCCCCAGCGGCGCGTTGTAGACAACGCTCGGGTGCCAGGAGTATGGGTGGATCTTCGTGTTTACCCACCCGGGCGGGAACGTGTGGACGATGCCTCGCGCCTCGATGTCACGGCTCCACTCGGCCGAGTCTGACGGGCCGTGCGCGACGAAGTACTCGTACGCCGATACGTCGAGGATCTCGCCCGTCGGGACGCGGAACATCACGAGCTGATTCATGGCGCCCTCGACGTTCCCGTTGGGGGCGTAGCCGTACGCGTAGCCGTCCGTGTTGTGCTCGTAGTTCCTGCCCATCTGGAGCATCGTCAGCAGCGAGAACGCATCGCCCGGCTCGTAGAAGAACGCCATGTTGTCCTTGCTGCGTTCTTCCCACGGCTCCCACGTCAGCGGCGAGCCGTCCTGATTACGCCAGCTCTCGCCGTTGTCGGGCGAGTAGATCAGCTTGGCGCCTACGAACCGCGGCTCGGGATCGGCGAAGGGACGATTCGGCGTGCTCAGGAAGTGGTAGATGCTGCCGTCGAGCGCGAGGATCCCGAAGCCGTAGTACCGGTTCACGTTCGGGCGCTGTTCCACGAACAGGTCCGGGAACCCGGGCAGATGGCCGAACGTGTGGTTCGGTGGGTCGCCTTCGATCGTGTACACCCTCGTGTTGTACTGCGCGTCGCCGTTCCCCGACAGCTCCGGCCAGCCGACCCCATCACATAGAGCGACGTACTGTCTGCCGTCGTTCGCCCATGTCATGTGCCAGTTGTCGCCGATTCCGGTCCTGAACACGTTCGTCTCGTCGCGCCGGATGCCTATGATCTCGGCCATGGTGTTCCTTCCTCCCGTCGCGGGTTCCGGCCGTGGTCGTCGTCCAGGTCGCCATATCTACGCGGATCGAGAGCTCTCCACCGCGCGGATGTATTCCTCGCTGATCTCGAGGTCGCGCACCGCGTCGTGGCCCGGCGCCACGTTGGGGGCGCCGTCTTTCAGCGACGCGACGAACGCGCGCGCCTGCTCTTCGAACGGCCAGCGCTGCGGCAAGTACGGCCGCATCTCCTGCGGCGCCGCGGAGCCATCGAAGCCGGACTGTCGATACACGGTCACCTCACCGGCCCGCTGCCGCGCCATCGGCGACGGTATGTCCAGGTCGATTCGCGCGCCGTCGAACTGCAGCCGGTACGACTCCTCCCACCGATGCTGGAGGCCGTATCCCGCCATCTCAAGGAGGATCACCACGCCGCTGTCGGAGATGGCCGTCATCGTCCGTCCGCGCGGATCGGCGTACGTAACGCGGTAATCCTCGCCGATGAGGAAGCGAATCAGGTTTACCTGGTGGATGTAGAAGTTGACGAAGCTCACATACGCCTGTCCCTGCTCCTCGGACATCCAATCCGGCGGGGATTCGGCCGACTGGCCTTCATACGACGGCGCCGCGTCGCCCCGACTGATGGGCGGCTCGTGCTCCATCGTCCAGTCGCCCGGCGGCATCGTCACCCGCATGTAGCTGAGCGCGCCACACTCGCCCGATTCCTTCCACTTCGCCACCGTGTCCCGCACGTACCGCGAGCCGAGGTCGTGGCGCTTCATGTAGCCGACCTGATAGAGGACGTCCTTCTCCGCCGCGAGCGCGGCCAGCCTCCGACCGTTGTCGGGACGTATGCACATCGGCTTCTCGGTGATGATCGGCACGCCCGCGTTCAGCGTGTCCTCGACGACGGAGACAAGCAGGTGGAAGCCCATGATGCCCACCACCCCGTCCATGTCCGCGTCCGCCAGCATGTCGTGGTGCGTAGAGTAGACGGCCTCGATGCCGTACCTGTCCGCGACGGCGCGCGCGGTGTCGGGACGCCCCTCGGCCAGCGCTACGAGTTCGCAGTCGTCGATCCTGGCGTAGTTAGCGATATGCGCGTTCTGCCCCATGTAACCCGCGCCGACGAAGCCTATCCGAACCTTCTTAGCCACATCCGGTCTCCTGGTTCGCGCGTTCGCCGCCACCGCTGCCGGTCAGCGCGCCATCATATCCGCCGTCGGCGCGGAGACCAACAGCGGGCGACGACCTGCCGCGAGCCTGCGCTGAGGCATTCCTCGTTGATGGACGCCGCGGCGCCTTCCACTCCATGCGCCCATCTGGGCCCGGCGAGCCGATCAGTCCACATCTGAGCCTGGACGCCGAGGACGAGACGGCCGCGCAACGCAGGATACTCCGCTACCGGCGCGACCAGGGCATCGACGTCACCAGCGAAGGCGGGAAGTACTGGCTACGCGATGACCCGTTCCTCGGGCTGCAGCCCATGGCGTGGCATCTCGACGAGAGGAACCATGCCCGGGAGGAGTGGCGGGACAAGCCGGACGATTTAACGGCCTTGCCCGCGGCGCTGTGCGCCCACACGCCGATGCACCCGGAACCGGAGATCATGCGCGATCCAGAGGCCCTCCCGGACTGATCGAGCAGTTCTGCTTGCAGGTGGCGCCCTGGCGCTACCGGCGCAATGCGGACGCGGCCAAAGCCGGCACGGCGCCAATCACCGACGACGAGGTCGTATGTCCGACGCTCTGGCGGGACAGGACGATCGTCGCGTACAACCGCGCGGGGTTTACCGGCAGGAGAATGCGCGTCCCAACTCACTGGGTGGATGTCACGCAGGTGAAGCTGTCGCGTATCGCCCTAGACGGTCTGGCAGGCCGGGGGTGCGTGCCGGTGGACGACGGTGTCGTCACCCTCACAGCCGACGACGACCAGGCCATCGTCATCAGCGCGTAGGATCGACACCGCGAGCCGCAGCATCCACGGCGGCGATTCGCTGGCACGCCCGTTCGTTCCGGGTTGTGGCCGGCGGCGGCTGCGTCGCTTCGTGGGGCGCAACGGTTCCGTACTCAGTCCGTGGCATCCGGCAGGTCGTCCGCCCCAAACCTGAGCTTACCCAACCGCTCTGCGTTGGGGAACTCCGTACGCTCGTGGGGCGGCAACGTCAGGTTGTGCGAGTGATGCTGCCATTCCGCCTCCAACACCTCGGCGCGTTCGTCCTTCGCCAGGTCGTAGTCCATGAGATTCGACGCCGCCGCTTCGAGGCGGGTGTACGCCGCGACGGCGGCTTCATCCGTACGTGCGCCTGTCATTGGCATACGCGCACGCACGGCGGGCCACTTCGGTCACGTGCCACGCGCGGCCCGGATCTACCGGGTCATGGCGGCCAGGCGATTTGGGAGCACGCCGCGACGTAGGCATCGGTGATGCCCCACCGGGTTCCTGCCGTCCCCATGGCCGCGTGGCGGCGACCTCCCCAACCGTCGAGGCGAAGGGGAACGCCAGAGACACCAAGGCCAGCAGTCACGGCAGCCGACCAGGCCGCGGCCGCGTCATTCGCACTGATTGCGACCTTCGGTTCCGGCCGGGCCTTCCCAGACATTTCCCATACAGAAGCTCCCTGAAGGATTGCCGCGCGATCACCGGCCAGTCTGAGGGCATCGCCGGGCCGACGTGTCGGGGTGCGGAGGACTTCGGCGACTAAGCGCAGGAGTCGTCGTTCCTGATGGCAAGGTGTTGCGTGGGACTGGCGGGGCAATACCGCGATGCCGGCAATCCCGAGGAAGCGGCCTCCGTCTTGGAGAACGCGGCGCAACTAGTTCCCGACGGCCCGCTCATGCGACAGCGGATGGGGCAGCCGCGCTAGTCGACCGCAAGCGTGGGGATGTCGGCGAGGGTTCGCCGCCCTGCCCGCACGGACGGTGTCAGGGGCGGCCAAGTGCTTCTGTGCCATCGCCAGCGCATCCGACCGGGGCCCATCCCGAGAGACGGGCACGACGGGCACGGACGAGGCTTGTCGGGCCGCATGCCGTATGTGATAATGGCTGTGGGTCGGCGCGTGCGGAATCGACGTGACGCCACGGGATCGGCGGATGACGCTCTCTCTCACCGACGCGCAGGCCCTGGTCGACGACTGGGTGCAAACGATAGGGGTGCGGTATTTCTCGGAGCTTACGAACACCGCGATCCTCATGGAGGAGGTCGGCGAAGTCGCGCGGGTCATGGCCCGGCGATACGGCGACCAGAGCAACAAGCCGTCCGACGAATCGGCCGACCTGGGCGAGGAGATGGCGGATGTCCTGTTCGTCCTGCTGTGCCTTGCCAACCAAACCGGGGTCGACCTTGAGAGCGCCTTCCTCGCCAAGATGGAGCGACGCACGGAACGCGATCGTGAACGGCACCAGTCCAACCCGAAGCTACGCGATGCCGCGCCGAGCACATAGACTCCCACGACACCCCCTGGCGTGAGCGAGCCTATATATGGATGACCCCGCGAGTTCAAGCATAGTCCTCGGCCTGATTCCCGTCGGAGCGCTCCTGGTGCTCTCCGGGTTCTTCTCGAGCGCGGAGACGGCCGTCTTCTCGCTCACGAAGGTGCAAGTACAACGCCTGCGCGAGGAGAACACGCGCGTCAACCGGACGATCGTGCGGTTCGTCGACAACCCGAATCGACTGCTCATCACGTCGCTTCTCGGCAACATCTTCGTCAACACCGCCTTCGTCACGCTGATGACGTCGATCGCACTCGCGGCAGGAGCATACGCGCCGTGGAGCAGCGGAGTCACGCTTTCGCTCTCCATGGTCGTGACGACGGTCGTGCTGCTCATCTTCGGCGAGATTGCGCCGAAGACGTACGCGATCAGAAACGCCGAGACGGTCTCGCGGCTTATCGCGGTGCCGCTCGCCGGGACGGCGTTCGCGCTCACGCCCATCCGACGCGTGATGCGTCTAGTCGTGGACCTCGTTGCGCGCGCGCTGGGGTCATCCGCCGACGACGCGGACGCCGTCACCGAGGAGGAGATCCGCGAAGTCGTCAGCACTGGCGAGGCGTCGGGCACTATCGAGGAGGGCGAGCGGGAGCTGATCCACCGCATCTTCGAGTTGCGCGAGCTGATGGCCAAGGACGTCATGGTCCCGCGGACAGAGATGGTCTGCGTGGAGACCGACGAACGTGTCCGAGATGTGCTTGCGCTCGCGGAGAGTGTTGGGCATTCACGGCTGCCGGTCTACGAAGGCCGCATGGACAACGTCGTCGGCATCTTCCACGTGAAGGACTACCCACTGTGGTACGGCTCGGACATCGCCGAGGCCACTCTCGAGTCGCTCATCTCGGGTGAGACTGCCACGACCGACCAGGGCACGCTGATTCGTCCGCCGCTGTTCCTGCCGGAAACGAAGCGGCTGGACGCGGTGCTGCTGGACTTCTCAAACGCGGGCACGCAGATGGCCCTTCTGCTGGACGAATACGGCGGCACCGCGGGCGTCGTCACTCTCGAGGACATCGTCGAGGAGATCGTCGGCGAGATAATGGACGAGTACGACGAACAGGCCGAGCCGGAGCTGGGCAGCGAGCTCGACCTCGACGCGCTTACGCGCGATGGCGTCAGCTTCCCGGCAAAGACCAGCCTGAAAACGGCGGGCCGTCTGCTGCGCGTGACGTTCGACGCGGAGAGCGGCGACACGCTGGGCGGGTATGTGTACACGCTGTTCGGCCGACTTCCAGCCGTCGGGGAGACCACCGACGACGAGCACGGCTTCGCGTTCGAGGTGACGACCATGAGCGGCACCCGCATACAGCAGGTCGTCGTCCGTCGTCAGGAGCCCGCCCGAGAGGGCGTTGGTCCGGAGGGCGAGTCGTGAGGCGTAGGTCGATAGCCCTCCCTTACAGCGTTGTCCCGCGTGTAGCGCTGCTCGTGTGGTGCGTGCTTGGCGCGGTTGCGCTCCCGGCCGCCGCCGCGGCGGGCGTCGGTGGATCAATGTCCGGGCCTCTCTCGCTGTTCGTCGCGTTGACGATCATCGGGCTGTTCTCGACGGGCTTCTTCGCCGGGGCGGAGACGGCATTCCTCTCGGCGAACCTGCCACGGCTCCAGGCGCTCGCCGAGGACGGGCATCGGGCCGCACGAACCGCCGTCGCGGTCTGCGAGCCACGCGAACGGACTCAGGCCGCCATCCTCCTCGGCACGAACATCGCCACGGTCGTCGCCGCATCGTCGTCGCTCGTCCTGCTGACCCGCACGACCGATGGGCTCACGCCCGAGACGCGCGGCGCCCTCAACACGCTCATCATGACACCGCTGATCCTGCTCATCGGCGAGATCATCCCGAAGTCCATCGGCCGCGCACACCCGGACTTCGTCCTCCTACGCGCGGGCAGACTTCTCGCGATGACAGACTGGCTGTTCCGACCGGTCGTCCACGCGGTGTTGGGTGTCTCGCTGCTGTTCATGCGACTGACTGGGCAGAAGGGCGAGGTGCAGATAGTCACGCGCGAGGATCTGCGACTGCTCGCCGAGATGGGCGAGGACGAGGGCGTGCTCGAACTCGAGCAGCGGCGGATGATCCACGGTGTGCTCGAGACGTACGAACAGCGCGTGGAACAGGTCATGCGGCCATTTACAGACATCATCTCGCTGGAAGAGGGCGCCGGGCTGGCGGAATTCATGGCGCAGGTCGCCGAGTGCGGGTATTCGCGCATCCCGGTGTATCGCGAACGCGTGGACAACATCGTCGGCGTGGTCTACGTGTTGGACGTGATCTACGCGGAAACGCCGCCCGAGACGATCGACCCGGTGATCCGCCGCGATCTGCAGTTCGTGCCCGAGACGAAACGCGTGGCGACGCTGCTCGCCGAGTTGCGGTTCAGACACAACCCGATGGCGTTCGTCGTGGACGAATACGGCGGCATCATCGGCCTCGTCACGATGGAGGACCTCGTCGAGGAGATCGTCGGTGAGATACGCGACGAGCGCGACGACGACGACGAGGATTACGAGGTCAACGAACTGACGCGCACCATCGAGTGCGACGGCAAGACCGAGGTGGACGCGCTCAACGAGGAACTGGAGAAGGTCGACGCCGAAATACCGGACGGAGACTACGAGACCATCGCCGGTTTCGTGATCCAGCACCTCGACCGCATCCCATCGGTGAGCGATGTCGTCGAGACGGACGACGTGATGGTGATCGTGCTGGCCGCGGACGAGAGAAGCGTGCAGCGCGTGCGCATCATCGCGAAGCGCACGGGGGAACGCGAGGGGAACGGAACCAACGGGAAGTAGGCACTGAAGGGGACGGCAATGGCTGAGGAAACGGAAGGCGCGGAACGGCATCTCCGTGAAGCGAACTTCAACGCGCTCGTAGACTTCCTGGCGAGCCAGGCGTATATGGCGCTCGGGGCGATCAACCACCCGCAGACGGAGGCGCCCGTCGTCGATCTCGTGTACGCCAAGCACGCGATCGACCTGCTGACGATCATCGAGCAGAAGACGGAGGGAAACCTCACCGCGCCCGAGAAGAACTACATGGAGAACGTCCTGTACCAACTACGCATGACCTTCGTGCGCATGCAGAACGCGCCCCCGCCGGCAGACGACGATGCCAGCGACGACCCGGACGGGGACGATTCCCCGAGCGAGGAAGGCGATGAGGAGTAGCGGGACATCGGCGCCCTACGATCGGCCCTGGGCCGTCGCCGGCAAGTTCTATCCGGCGTCCGCGTCGCAGTTGCAGACGCAGGTGGATCGCATGCTCGACGTCGCGCCGGACGTGCCGCTCACCGGCGCGCTGGCGGGCATCGTCACGCCGCACGCGGGGTATGTGTATTCGGGCGGCGTGGCGGCGGCAGCGCTCAAGCATCTCCGCGGACGATCGTACGACACCGTCGTCCTGGTCGGGCCGAGTCACTACTTCAGCTTCGACGGCGTCGCCGTGCACGCGCGGGGGTCGTTCCGCACGCCGCTGGGGTCCGTGCCGGTCGACGAGGAGATGTGTGCCGCGCTCATTGAGGCGAGCCCGCACATCGACAGTATGCCCGATGTCCACGCCCCGGAGCACGGCCTGGAAGTGCAGTTGCCCTTCCTGCAGCGGCTGCTCACCGACTTCCGCATCGTCCCGATCGTCATCTCGGACTTCTCCGACGCCAACTGCTCCCTGCTCGCAGACGCCCTGACGCGCGCCGTCGAAGGGCGGAACGCGCTGGCGCTGACAACCACCGACCTCGCCCATTACCCCGGATACGAGGACGCGACCGCCTCGGACACCGCGATGGTCGAGGCGATGGAGTCGTTCGACTCGGAGGAGGTGCGGGCGCGATCGGACGCGTACCTGTCGCGCAGCATCCGCAACCTGCGCACGGCGATGTGCGGACTCGGCCCTGTCGTGAGCGGCATACGCCACGCGCAGCAGACCGGCGCGACCGGCCTCCAGAGCCTGATGTACGCCAACTCCGGCGATGTGGAGGGCGGGCAGCGCGACCAAGTCGTCGGGTACGTCGCGGCCGCATTCGTAGACGCGGATCGCGAAGAGACGGTCGACGCGGGAGCATCGGAGCGCCCTCGGCCCGCCACGGTGACGCCTCGCGCCCAGGATGGTGATGTCCCCGAGGACGCACAGCGCGCCATGCTGCACGTGGCTCGCGACGCGATGGTGCGTCACGTCGAGGGTCGAGAGCCTGCGCCCATCGACGCGTACGGCTTCCCCGAGGACGTCACGGCGCGGTTTGCGGACCGACGCGGCGTCTTTGTGACGCTCAAGGGTGGCGGCTCTCTGCGCGGGTGCATCGGCGTCATCGTCACCGGCGACCGGCTCGCCGACACGATCCCACGAATGGCGATCGCCGCCGCGACCGAAGACCCGCGCTTCCCGACGGTCACGGCGGAGGAGGTCCCGCTCCTCGAAGTGGAGATATCCGTCCTGACGCGTCCACGACGAATCACGGACCTGGCGACCATCGAGGTGGGGCGTCACGGGCTCATCGTCCAGCAGGGCCAGAAGCAGGGCCTGCTCCTGCCACAGGTCGCCACGGAACAAGCCTGGAATCGCCGTCAATTCCTAGCCTATACTTGTCTGAAAGCCGGACTGGACCCACGCGCGTTCGAGGATCCGGCGACGACGGTCGAGACGTTCACGGCGCAGGCGTTTTCCGAGGCGGATTTCGACGAACGGGGCTCCGAAGAGTGAGTATCGCGAAGGTCCGCGGCACACGAGACCTGCTACCCGACGACATGATCGCGCAGCAACGCGTCGAGCAGGCGGCTCACGACGTGTTCGCGCGCTTCGGGTATGGCGAGATTCGCACGCCCATGTTCGAGCGGACGGAGCTGTTCGTGCGCGGCATCGGTGAGGGCACGGACATCGTGTCCAAAGAGATGTACACCTTCGAGGACCGCGGCGGGCGTAGCGTGACGCTACGGCCCGAAGGCACGGCCGGAGTCGTGCGCGCCTGCCTGGAACAGAACCTGTTCAAGCAGTCGCCGGTGCATAAGCTCTACTACGTGGGGCCCATGTTCCGCTACGAGCGTCCGCAAGCGGGACGGTATCGCGAGCATTACCAGGCCGGCATCGAGGCGTTCGGGGTCGCCGACCCGCTGATGGACGCGGAAGTGCTGGTGTGCGCGTACGAATTCGTCGGCGCCCTCGGCATCAAGCCCGTGGAAATCCGTCTCAACAGCATCGGGAACGAAGAGCGCCCGGCGTACATCGAGAAGCTCAAGGAGTACATCCGCCCGCGCCTCGCGGAGATGGGCGCCCGGGATCAGGAGCGTTTCGAGGCGAACCCGTTGCGCATGCTCGACAGCAAGGACGCGCACACGCGCGAACTGCTCGAGGATGCCCCGAAGACGGCGGATCACCTGTCGCCCGAGTCCGTCGAGCACTTCGACGCGGTGCGGCGTCTCCTCGACCGGGCGAACGTGCCGTACGTCGTGGACCCGTACATCGTCCGCGGGCTGGATTACTACACGCGGACGGTGTTCGAGATCACCACGGCCGGGCTGGGCGCGCAGGACACGATCCTGGGCGGCGGCCGATACGACGACCTAGTCTCGGAAGTGGGCGGCGGCCCAGTTCCGGGTATTGGATTTGCCGCCGGGTTGGACCGACTGATCCTGGCGATGCGCGAGCAGGATGTCGCCATCGACGAACGGCCGAAGCACGACGTGTACGTCGTTACCATCGGCGACGACACCCGCGAGACCGCGTTCGAGGCGCTGACCGCGCTGCGACGCGCGGGCATACGCGCCGAGATGGATCACCAGGGACGTAGCGTGCGTGCACAGATGAAGACCGCGAACCAACTCCGGGTTCCGTATGTGGTCGTCTTGGGCGAGGACGAGATCGCCCGACAGGAGGCCACCGTGCGGGACATGGATGACCAATCTCAGGAGACCGTGCCGTTGGCGGAGCTGACCTCTCGCCTGTCGGCACGCACTAATCCCTGACCACCCCCGGTCATCCCGTTTCCCAGTGTGTCGCACATAGAGAAAGCTCCGAGTAATGCTGATTCATCGTACGTCGTATTGTGGCGAGTTCCGGCAGACCGATGTCGGCTCCGAGGCCACCGTTACGGGTTGGGTGCAGACGCGGCGAGACCACGGCGGCTGCATCTTCATCGACCTGCGCGACCGTTCGGGTCTCGTCCAGTTGGTGTTCGACCCGCAGATCGACCCGAAGGCGCACGAAGAGGCCAGGCGCCTGCGCAACGAGTTCGTCATCGGCGCCAAGGGGGCCATCCGCGACCGCATGGACGGCGCGATCAACCCGAACCTGCCGACCGGAGAGATCGAGATCGCCGTCGCCGAGCTCGCCATCCTGAACGTCGCGGAGACGCCGCCCTTCCTCATCGAGGACGACGCGAACGTCGACGAAGAAGTGCGGATGCGCTACCGCTACCTCGACCTGCGGCGGCCCAAGATCGCGAAGATCATGCAACTGCGGCACCGCGTGACGCAGACCGTCCGCGAATACATGGACGCGCACGGCTTCCTCGACGTCGAGACGCCGGTCCTGACGAAGAGCACGCCGGAAGGCGCGCGAGACTACCTCGTGCCGAGTCGTGTGAGTCCGGGGCAGTTCTACGCCCTGCCGCAGAGCCCGCAGCTCTTCAAGCAGATGCTCATGATCGCGGGGGTGGACCGGTACTACCAGATCGTCAGGTGCTTCCGCGACGAGGACCCGCGGGCGAACCGCCAGGCGGAGTTCACGCAGATCGACGTCGAGATGTCCTTTGTCACCCAAGACGACGTGTTCGCCGTTGTCGAAGGGTGCATGAAGGAACTGTGGAAGCTCATCGACGTGGACATACCGACGCCGTTCCGCCGCATCCCGCACTCCGAAGCGATCGGCAAGTACGGCTCCGACAAGCCGGACCTGCGCTTCGGCATGGAGCTCGTCGACATCGGCGACCTTGCCGCGACGGCGGAGTTCCGCGTCTTCCAGACGGTGCTGGAGAACAGTGGGCTCATCAAGGGCATCACCGTGCCGGGCGGCACGTCTCTGTCGCGTCGCGAGATCGACGAACTCACGAAGTTCGTGAGCCGTCACGGCGCGAAGGGCCTTGCGTGGATGCGCGTCACCGAGGACGGGATCGACTCTCCCATCGCGCGGTTCTTCCCCGACGAGACGCTCGCGGCGCTGCCGGAGCGGATGGACGCGAAAGCGGGCGACATGCTGATGTTCGTCGCCGACACGCCCAAGGTGACCCACGAGGCGCTCGGGGCGCTACGCCTCGAGTTGGCCGAACGCCTCGATCTCATCGAGGACGGCCGGTTCGAGTTCGCGTGGGTGGTGGACTTCCCGCTGTTCCACCACGATGCCGACAACGACCGGTGGGCGTCGGAGCATCACCCGTTCACGCAGCCGCGTCCCGAGGACGTGCCGCTGCTCGATAGCGACCCATCGGCGGTGCTGTCGCTGGCCTACGACCTGTCAGTGAACGGCGAAGAGGTGTGGGGCGGGAGCATTCGTATCCACGACCGGGCGGTGCAGACGAAGGTGTTCGACCTTCTCAAGATCAGCCCGGAAGACCAGCAGGAGCGTTTCGGGTTCTTCCTGGACGCGCTGAAATTCGGCACGCCTCCGCACGGCGGCATCGCCTGCGGGCTGGACCGGCTGGTCATGCTGCTGGCCGACGAGCCGTCGATCCGCGAGGTGATGGCGTTCCCCAAGACGCAGACGGGCACGTGTCTTGTCACGGACGCTCCTTCCTCCGTGTCGCCGGAGCAACTGGACGAGGTGCACATGATCGTCAACGCCCCGGACACCGATGACTGATGGGCGACGCGCATGGGCAGGTGGGCACGCGTTGGCATTGTGATGGCGATCGCCACGCTAACGGCTCGCCCCCTGCCCGCGCGCGCGGCCACTCGGTACATCGACAGGGATGACGCGGAACGGGGACCGGTCGACGCCGTCAGGATCGTCGGGAACGAGGGCATCGGCGAGAACGAAATCCTGAACGCGCTGGGCCAAGGCCCCGACGACATCAGGAACGCAATCCGGGTGATGCGCGGCGTGTTGCCCTACTTCCGCAGCGTCGAGTGGCGCATCGAGGAAGAAGACGACCGCCGCGTGCTGCTCATCGACGTCGTCGAGCACGAGGAGCTCGAGGGGCTCACGGAGCTGTCGGCGGCTTTCAACCGCGTGTCGGGATGGGCGTGGGGCCTTCGCCGCGACTGGTGGCGACGCGAAGACATCCGGTCGGAACCCAAGGGCCGATTCTTCGCCGAGGCGCGGTACGCGTTCGGGAACGACCGGTGGCAGCATCGATACGGCGCCGAGGCGCGATGGTTTGTCCGGCGGCACGAGATCACGGCGACGGCCCTGCGGCAGCGATGGCTCGCGCCACACGACCTCGACGCCATGCCGAATAACGCGGAACAGACGTTCCTCGCGATGACGTACGGCGCGGACTTTCGGGACTATCATGAACGGCTGGGGTCGGAGCTGTCCGTGCGCGCGCAAACGGAGGACACGCGCCACACCACGACGATGCGCATGGTGGCGGAGCGGCATGTGAGCATGTCCACGGCGAGCCGCTGGAGCCTGTTCGCTCCTCGCGGTGGGACCGAGGCGAACATGCCGGCGACTCCCGGCCGGTTAAGAGCCGTCGCGGCGGAGTACGAGTTTGACGGCCGTAGCGGGCCGGTGTTCACCGAAGGGTGGGCGCAGGCGCTGTCGGTGGAACGTTCGCTCCCGACTCTGGGGTCGGACTTCGCCTTCAGGCGGGTGCAGTCTCACACGCGGGCGTACTTCCGCATCGGGGACGACTTCGTGAACGCGCGGTTGCGGCTCGTCCTGACGGGTGGCGATCCTCCGCTGCAACGGCAGGCGATATGGGGCGGCTCGGGGTCGTTGAGGGGATACGACCGGCATGAGCTCGTCGGCCCGAACGGGTGGCTGGCGAATGTCGAGTATCGCCGTCACTTCTTCGGCGGCACGTATGGGCTGGTGTTCGCGGACGCGGCACGCGTCTGGGGCGCCGGATCGGGTTCGGATACAACAGCAGTTCATGCCTCGGTGGGGTATGGGATTCTGCTGGAGAACGCGTTACGCGTGCGGGTAGCCCGCGCTCTGCGCTCCGGCGCGAGGGCGCGATGGCACGTGCGCTGGGCGCGGCTGTTCTGAGATTGGATTAGCTGTGAGTGCTCCCGTAGTCGCGATCGTTGGACGGCCGAACGTCGGCAAGTCGTCGCTCTTCAACCGGGTCGTGGGTAGGTTCGTCGCCGTTGTGGACGACATACCGGGCGTCACGCGCGACCGGCTGTACGCGCCCGTCGAGTGGAGCGGCGCTTCCTTCAAGATCGTGGACACCGGCGGCGTCATCTACAACCCCGACGACCCGATGATCGACCAGGTGCGCGCGCAGGTGGATGTCGCCGTGCGCGAGGCGTCGCTCGTATGGCTCGTGCTCGACACGATCGAGGGGATATCGCCCGCAGACCGGATGGTGGCTGAGATGCTCCACCGGATCGACAAGCCCGTGGTGGCCGTCGCCCACAAGGCCGACCACGAGGGCATCGAGTTGGATGCCGCGGAGATGTACGAGCTCGGCTTCGACGAGGTCGTGCCGGTTTCCTCGATCCATCGGCGGGGTCTCCGCAATCTGATGGACGCCACGGTGAGACGTCTTCCCACCGACGAAGAGCGCGGCGAGGACGAGGACACGGCGGACGTCATCCAGCCGTTGCGCGTCGCGATCGTCGGACGCCCGAACGCGGGGAAGTCGTCTATCGTGAACGCGCTGATCGGCGAGGAGCGGGTCATCGTCGACTCCCGGCCGGGAACGACGCGCGACGCCATCAACGAGCAGTTCGAGTGGCAGAACGCGCCGTTCGAGCTGATCGACACGGCGGGGATGCGTCGCAAGGCTAAGATAGACGACGGCGGCGTCGAACAGCACTCAGTGCTGCGCGCGACACGAAGCATCCAGCAGAGCGACGTGTCGTGGCTCGTCTTGGACNTGACTACGGNGATGTCGCACCAGGACAAGACCATCGCCGGATTCGTGGCGCGCTACGGTAAGCTGTGCATCCTCGTGGCGAACAAGTGGGACCTGATCGAGAAGGAAAACGACACCTTCAACGAATACTCGGAGTGGATACGGCACGAATTCCGGGCCCTGGACTATCTGCCGATCGTGTTCACCTCAGCGATCACTAAGCAGCGCATCGAGGCCCTGTTGGAGCTGAGTCAGCAACTGTACCGCACGGGCAGCACGCGCATCCCAACGCCGATGCTCAACGAGTTCCTCCGCGCGGTTACAATGGAGCAAAGCCCGCGAGCGATAGGCGGGGGACGGCGGCCGGCGCTGAAGTACATCACCCAGGCCGAGGTGCTGCCACCCACATTCGTGGTGTTCACGTCGTATCCCAGGGAGATCCAGCCGAGCTACGAGGCGTACCTGATCCGCCGCCTGCGGGAGGAATTCGACTTCGAGGGCGTGCCCATCAAGATGGTCTTCCGCGACTCGCGACCCGAGAGTGAGTGACCCAATGGCAATCGCCACGACCGAGCTGAGCGTCGCGGAACAGGTGGCCGCCGTGCGCGGGAACGTCGGCCTCTTCGATCTGTCGTCGCGCGGCAAGCTCCGCGTGACCGGCTCGGAGCGCGCGACCTGGCTGCACGGCATGGTGTCGAACGACGTCGAGGGCCTGGCCGTCGGCGAGGGCAATTACGGGACGATGCTCACCGACCGTGGGAAGATGCTCGGTGACTATCGCCTGATCGTCCGCGAGGATGACCTGCTGCTGGATACGGAGCCGGAGATGGGCGCGCCGCTGGCAGAGCGCCTCGACCGGTTCTTGATTTCCGAAGACGCGGCCATCCACTCGGTAGGGGACGACTGGTCGCTGTTCGGCGTGGCGGGGCCGGGCGCGGCCGCACATATCGCCGATCGCCTTGCGGTCGATGTCCGCGAGCTCGAACAGCACGGGTCGCTGACAGCCGCGACGGACCACGGCGCCGTGATCATCGCGTGCCGGAACCGCACGGGCGAAATGGGGTACGACCTCTGGATGGCGCGGGACGCCGGAGACGCGTTGTGGGCAGCGCTCACCGCGGACAATGTCGCCGACGTCGGCGCGGACGCCCTGGAGGCGTTGCGCATCGAGGCGGGCATCGCGCGCTACGGGATGGACACCGATGACGACATCATCCCCCTCGAAGCTGGGCTGTATCAGGCCATCGACTTCGAGAAGGGCTGCTATGTCGGTCAGGAGATCGTCGCGCGGATGCATTACCGGGGTCATCCGAACAAGCTGCTCGTGGGGTTCCGGTTCGACGGCGCGCCGACCGTCGAGTCCCGCGCCGAACTGTTCGCGGACGGCGACGACGGCAAGGCCCAGGGCTTCGTGACGAGCGTGGCGCACTCGCCCACGCTGGATGCCGCGATCGGCCTCGGCTACGCGCGTACGCAGTTTGCCGAGGTTGGCTCGCGCCTGCGTGTGGCGGCGGCACAGGGCAGCGCATGGGCAGAGGTCGTTAGCACGCCGTTCGTGCCGTCGCCGTTCCCGCAAGTGCAGGCGCCGTAGCGTATGCCTAGCGTCGCCTACTTCACGCATCAGGACGCGCATGTCGCGGCCGAGGTCACGCGACATGCCCCGGCCGGCTATCGCGTCACGACCCACGCGATGTCGCTCCCTGACGACGAGAAGACGCCCATCGTCGCCGAGTCGGACTACCTGATTCTCTTCCCGGGACGCATCTCGGAGCCGGTTCTTCGAGCCGGCGCGCGCCTGCGCCTGGTGCAGCTTGTCAGCGCCGGATACGAGCACATGCCCCTCGCGCTGTGCCGCGAGCTGGGGATTCCGGTGGCGAACAACGGCGGCACGAACTCGACGGACGTCGCCGAACACACGCTGGCGCTTATCCTGGCGCAGTATCGACGCATGGTCGAGCTCGACCGGAAGATGCGCGCCGACCCGGCCCTGGATGTCCCCGTCGCGCGGTCAACGTTCACGGTCGACGGGAAGACGGTCGGCATCGTCGGCCTCGGGAACATCGGCGCCAAGGTCGCGCGGCTGGCGCGCGCGTTCGGGGCCGACGTGGTCTACGCCGACGAGGCGCCCGCCGACGCAGCGCGCGATGAACGGCTCGGGGTCCGCCGGGTCGACCTCGGCGATCTTCTCGAGGCCGCCGACATTGTGACGCTGCACGTGCCGCTCGCGCCATCGACGGACGGGCTGATCGGCGGGGCTGAGCTCGCGCGCATGAAGGCTTCGGCGATCCTCGTCAACACATGTCGAGGGCGCGTCGTGGACGAAGCGGCGCTGATCGACGCGCTGCGCGCGGGCGAGATCGCCGGCGCGGCCCTGGACGTGCTGGAACGCGAGCCGCCCGCTGCGGACAACCCTCTTCTGCGCATGGACAACGTCGCGCTGACTCCCCACACGGCGGGCATCACGTTCGACACGTGGGCGCGCCGCGGCCGGTTCATCTTCGAGAACATCGCGCGCGTGGGGCGCGGCGAAGCGCCGCTGGCCGTGGTTTCCCCTGGATAGCAGCGGGCCGTTGCCGTACGCAGCCCGGACTGACAGAATGTGCCCGGTCTCGTCCTCGCCGTTCACGACGTATTCCCGGAGGCCCTGATGCTGCTCGTCGGCCTGCTCTACCTCATCGCCACGGTCGCCGTCTTCGCGCTGACCTCGCTCGCCACCCGACGGGCATGGGCGCGGCCCACGGTCGCGGACGTGTTCACGGATCACATGGTGCTACAGCGGGACGTGGACCTGCCGGTCTGGGGAACGGGCGACCCGGGCGAATCGATCACCGTGGAAGTCGCGGGCGCGACCGCCGACGCCAGGGCCGACGCGGACGGCGCGTGGCGCGCGACGCTGCCGCCGCTATCGGCCGGGGGGCCACACGAGATGGTGGTCCGCGGCGCGGAGTCCGTCGCGTTCGCCGATGTCATGGTCGGCGAGGTGTGGATCGCGTCCGGGCAGTCGAACATGGAATGGCCGATGTCGGCGTCGTTGCACGTCGCGGAGTACCTGCCCGCGGCAACCGACGCGGACCTGCGCCTGTTCACGTGTCCCCATGTCATGTTCGACGAGCCGGTCGACCGGGTGGACGGATCGTGGACGCCATGCACTCCGCAAGCTGCGCACGGATTCAGCGCCGCCGCGTACCACTTCGGCCGGCATCTGCGGCAAGAGCTCGGCGTGCCGGTTGGGCTGATAAACGCGTCGTGGGGTGGCTCTTGGATCGAGGCGTGGATCAGCCGGCCGACGCTGGAGTCCGACGACGCGTTCGCGGAGGGCCTCGCGCGCTACGAGAATGCACTGCGGGCGTACGAGGCGGGGATGGCGGACATGGCGTGGCGCACGCACGAATACCGTGTGGGCATGCGCAGCGCGATGCAGGGCGGCGGGGAGTTCCCGGCCGAGCCCACGCCCCCCGGTGACCCTCGCGAGCAGGCGAATCGTCCGGCGGGGATGTACAACGGCATGGTCGCGCCCGTAATCCCATACGCGATCCGTGGCGCGCTGTGGTACCAGGGCGAATCGAACGCAATCAGCAGTCTGTCGTACGCATACCGCGGACTACTACACGCGCTGATCCAGGACTGGCGCGAGGCGTGGGATATGGGTCCATTCCCGTTTCTCGTCGTGCAACTGCCCGACTGGCTGATGCCCCCCGAGGAACCCGAAGACGACATGTGGGCGGAAATCCGCGAGTCGCAGGCGGCGGCGCTGGAACTGGAGAACACCGGCCTGACGGTGACGCTGGACATCGGCGACGCCGACGACATCCACCCGCCGAACAAACGCGATGTCGGCGCGCGACTGGCGCTGAACGCCCTGCGCATCGCCTACGGTCAAGATGTGCTCGACTCCGGCCCGACCTATGCGGGCATGCAGGACGAGGCAGAGGAAGCGGCGGTACGCATCTCGTTCGACAATGTCGGCGCCGGCCTCACCACGGTGGGCGGAAAGGCGCTCGCCGGGTTCGCCATCGCGGGCTCCGACCGGAAGTTCCGATGGGCACAGGCGGAGATCGACGGGGACACGGTGGTCGTGCGGAGCGACCTGGTTCGCCATCCCGCCGCCGTGCGCTACGCGTGGGCCAGCAACCCTCTCTGCAACCTCACCAACGACAGCGGGCTGCCGGCTGCGCCGTTCCGCACGGACGATTGGCCGGGCATCACGGACGACAATCAGTAGCGGCTTTCTGTTGAGTTCCGACGGCGCCCGAGGGTATCTCTATTAGTGAGAGCCGCTCCGACCCTTCGTGCGGACGAGTCCATGTCGCTGCTACTCCGCGTCGCCGTTCTCCTGCTTCTCTGCCCGCTGTTTGCCCGGGCACAGACGGACTGCGGAACGTGGTCGCTGCATACCGACCGTGACGTCGCGGCGAGCGGAGAGTTTCGATCCGCCCCGGCCGCTCGCCCGGCAAGTGTCGGCGACAAGACCACGTTCTTCACGCATATACCCGACGGCCGCGCGCAAGCTACGCTGCGCCACGTGGGGCGGCACGCTTCCTACTGGGTCGACGACGCGCGGGTCAACACCCTGAACATGGCGCGACTGCGGAGCCTGTCGGCGGAATTCGACAACGTCATCTATCCGCAGGCGCGCGCGTGGTTCGGGAGCGAATGGCTGCCGGGCGTTGACGGCGATACACGCGTCACGGTGCTGCTGCACGACGTCGCCGCGAACAACACGTCCGCGGGCTTTGGCGGCTACTTCTCGCAGGTGGACGAACTGCCGCTCGAGCTCGAGAGCAACGCGCGCGAGATGATATACCTCGACGTCTTCGCCCTCCGCGACTACGACTGGTTCCGGTTCATCAACCTCGTGGCCCACGAGTTCACGCACCTGTTGAACTGGCGGCAGCGCGGCGGGTCCACGGACGAACGGTGGCTCGAAGAGGGGCGTGGTGCCTTCGCCGAATGGGCCCTGTACGGCAACATCCACGGTCTGTTCCTACGCGAGTACCTGAACACGCCGCCTCAGTCGCTCACGTCCGACAACAGCTTCGGCACGTGGTACGGCGCGAGCTTCCTGCTGCTCATGTACTTGCACGACCACTTCGGCGGTCGGGCGTTCGCGGAGGCATACGGCCGCGTTCCTCGGCGCGGCGTTGCGGCCATCGACGCGGCGCTGGAGGAGATCGGACGATCCGAACGCGTCGCGGAGATATTCCCGACATGGGCGCTGGCGAACCTGCTCAACAACCGCGGGGTCATGCCGTTGGCCGGGTATCGCTCGGTCCCGGTGGACTTCTCTGTGCCTTCGGTGAGAGTGGCCAAACGAGGCGCGTATCCGGCGGCTGGGAGCGCGCCGCTTCGCGAGTGGTCCGTGTCATACGTGGAGTTCTCGCGGGCGCCCGCGGGCCCTCTTGCCTTCAGCGTCGAAGGCGACGTTGGGTCCGAGTACACCGCGAACGTCTGGCGATCACGAACGCGCGACTATCTCGCTCTGCCGTTGGCCGGCGATGGCACAGCCTCGCTGCGCGTGGCGGACGCGGCGGAGGGGGAAACGTACACGTTGGTTCTGACCACGCCGGTAGCGCAGGAGCTGACTTACCGCGTCGAGCAGGACGACGGCGACGATCCCGGCGGCTGGGGGCCGTTCATCGTGCGGACGGGGCCGGCAGTGAAGCGCCTACTGGTCGACGGAGTCATGCCCGCGCGCAGGGCGGCGGCGGGCGTCCTCACGCCGCAGGGCGCGCTCCCAGTGGCCGCGGATGTTCGACGGATCGCGCTGTCTTCGGACGGCCTGTGGGCGGCCGCGGGCTGGGGCGTGGCGAAGTTCGACCGTGGCGACCCGGCGAAGCTGTCTCTAGCGCACGTCGTCGGGACGGCGGGCGAGGCGCGCGATGTCGCTACAAACGGGGTGACGGTCTACGTGGCCGAGGACACCGCCGGCGTCGGTATCTACGACGCCGGCGCTGGGAGCCCTCTCGGGCGGGTCAATCAGGGCGGGGCCGCGGCTCATCTCGCGCTGCATGGGGACCACCTGTTCGTGCTCGACGCGCGGGCCGGGCTGCGCGCCTACGACATCTCGGCGCCGGCCGACCCCCGGCTCGTGCAGGCGCTCTTCTCCGGGACGGGCCACTTCCTCCACGCTGCGGACGACCGACTCTATGTGAGCGATGGCGGCAACGGGTTTCGCGTGTTCTCGATCGCGGGCATGCCGGCGATGCCTCAGGAAGGACTGCTGGAGCTCATTGTTTTCGGGGCGGCGCCGCATCGCGGTCTGATATGGGGCGGGTCCGGGGTGCTGGTGGGCATCGACACGGCGGACCCAAACGCGTCGGAGATCGCCGTCAGCATGAACACCACGGCACAGCCACGCGACATGGCCCTGCGCGGCGACATACTCGTCACGGCGGAGAGCGAAGCGGGCATGCGCCTCGTCGATGTCTCAGGCGAGCCGAGGACGATCGGCCGCGCGCCGACTCGCGGAGCAGCGCACGCCGTCGCCCTGGACGGCCCGTGGGCGTATCTGGCGGATGGCCGAGGGGGCGTCGCCGTCATGAACGTCGGGGACATGCGGGCCCCGCAGTACGTGTCGCACGTGGACACGTTCGGGCTGAGTGGGAAGGCGCACGCGAACGGCCGGCGCGTGTATGTGGCGAACGGGCGCGGAGGGTTGGCCGTGATGGAGCGCACGGGCGTCCTGGCTCATGTGCCGCTGCGCGGAGACGCGCAGGATGTCGCGGCGCGTGGCGCGCTCGCGTACGTGGCGACCACCGCGGGGCTAGAGGTCGTCGATCTCACGAACATCGGGGCCCCCACCGTCGGTGAACCGGTCGGTGTGTCTGAACCCGCGTCGGGCGTGGCGCTCTCCGAAGATGGGACGCAGGCCTATGTGGCCGCGGGGAACGTCATTGTCCACGACGTGACGGGCCCGCGTCCTCAGCGGGGTCGCACGCTGTCCGTGGGCGGGCGCGGTGTCTCCGTCTCGGTCTCGGGGGACCTCCTCTCGATCGCGGTGGCTGAGGACGGCTTCGAACTGTACGACATCTCGACTCCCGGCGCGCCAGCGTTCCTCGCCAGGACCCGAGACGCAAGGAACGCCCGCGCCATCGTGCGGCATGACGACGCGCTGTTCGTCGGCGCGGGCGCGGACGTGATCGTCTACGACATAGCCGACCCTCGGCAGCCGTCGGAGATCGCGCGATGGGATGCGCAGTTCGATGTCCGCGCGCTGGCGACGCGCAACGGCCGCGTCTTCGCGGGCGGCGAGAGTGGCGTGACAGGCTGGGACGCGAGAGACCCCGTATCCCCCGCCCTGCTGTTCCGCGAGCGTTCGTTCCGGTGGGTGGGTGGGCTCGCGCTGGAGGGGCCGAGGCTGTACGTGTCGGATGTCGACCGCGTGCACGTGTTCCGCAGGGAGGACGACGGCGCTCTGTACGTCAGCGACCCCGTGACATCACGCTCGGAGCCACAGGCGGCCGCGGACGCGTACGTCACCGGCGTCGGTCAGAGCTTCCCGAATCCCTTCAACCCTGAGACGTGGATACCGTTCGAGCTCGCCGCGACCTCGCGCGTCGACGTGGCGATCTACGACATGGCTGGGCGACTCGTGCGGACGATCGTCTCGCCCGTGCTCGCGGACGGCCGCTACGCCACGAGGACGCGGGCTATCCACTGGGACGGCCGCAACGAGCGCGGCGACATCGCGCCGGGCGGCCTCTATTTCTACCGATTCACGGCCGCGCCCGTCGGTGGTGGCCCGCCCTTCACGATGACGGGACGTATGGCGCTCAGTCCGTAGCGCCAGGCACGCCGCCGAACTCGATGTACCCAAACGCCGCGGAATCGTGGAAGTTGTGGGTGCCGATCGTGGACCAGGAGGTCATCTCCGGTCGGTCGACGGGCTCGGAGCGGTCGATGCGGTAGAAGTTCGCGCGCCAAACATCGCCTACCTGGGGCGGGAGCTGCTGCGCCTCGCCGAATTCGGCC
>NYZG01000047.1 GCA_002687025.1 Candidatus Poribacteria bacterium | reverse complement strand
ACGAGTCGGCCGCACCTCGCCTATCCGGTGTCGCAGCGGACCTCGAGTCTCGACGGGTGGGCAGGGCATTTCTTGGAGTTCCGCTCGCCCTCCGGCGACCCGCTGCCCTTACAGGTGGACCTGACCGCCGAGGGGCGATGGCGCGACGCCTTCACGGTCCGCGCCCTCCTGTTCCGCGGTGGCGAACTGATCGACGTGCGCGACGTGTCGCGCGTCCCCCTCGAGGCGCGATTCATGGACGCGTTCGAGGAGTTCGGCGTGGACGCGACACGCATCCTGCTGTCGGTGGTCTTCCAACCGAGCTCCGACGGGGAAAACGCCGACTACGAGTACTCCGTAAGACTCGGCGCGCCGGTGACGTTCCATGTCGTCGGCTTCCGCAATCCCATACAGCGCGACTACATCGAGCTGGTCGCGTTACCGAGCGTCCCCGTCGAGGCAGGGACGGTGGCGGGAAGCCTGACCACACAGGGCCTAACGCTGACGGGGGACATGAAGACCGCGGATGGCGGCAATTCGTTCGGCGTGTCGTTCCGCGTCCCCGACAACGTCATACCTCAGCGCGAGTGGTCCTGGGTTCTCACCCACTTCGACCAGGTCGTCGGCGAAGGCTCGATCCAACTCCCCGACTGACCCGCTCATTTGAGCCGCTCAGTCGTCGCCTGGCTCGGGCCGCCATTTGCGCGTCATGACCATCGCCGTCACGCACAGCGCGATGATGCCCGGGATCACCGTCGCCGCGTAGAGGACATCCGGCGCTTCCAGCCGGAAGGCGGCGTAGTCCGCGCCGAACAGCGCAGCGGCGCATGCGATCCACGTCAACCACGCCCTCGTGGCCTTCGCCCGAATCGCGGCGCAGGAGTTGCGGACCGACAACGCCGCGAACAGCCCCAGCGCCAACAGAACGGCGGCGTAGAACCGCGGATCGCCAACCGGTGATAGGTCGAGAAAACGCATGGGTCCAGTCGCGGATCAGGTCAGGGAATGTCCGTCGAGGGGACGGTCTTCGGCGCGAGTTCCGTCGGCGACGAGTCCGGGACCTCGCGTGCGTTTGGCACGCGCCCCGTGTTCGCGTAACGGGTATGCGTGGGGTTCAGGAACCCGCCGGACAGGATCATCTTGAGCGCTTCCTCCGCGCTGATGTCGAGGTACGTGACATGCTCGGGCGTGGTAAGGAAGAGGAAGCCCGTCGTGGGATTCGGCGTGGACGGTAGGAAGATGGAAATAAGCTCCTCGTCCTCCTCCAGATCCTTGATCCCCGTGTCCGTGACGAACCCTATCTGACGCAGGCCGGTCTGCGGGTACTGCACGAGGACGACGCCCTTGAACACGTGCTTCTTGCGCAGCGTCAGCGCGGTGCTGATCTGGTGCACCGCCCCGTACACGCCGCGTAAGATAGGTATGCGCCGGATGATCTCCTGCCACACGCGCGACGCGCCACGGCCGACCAGGGTCGTGGAGATGACCCCGACGACAATCACGATGGTCAGGCTTAGGAAGAAGAACACCACCGGGAACGCGATGTCGGTCCACCAGCCGGGGTCCATGTCCAGCCGCTCGATCAGCCAATCCGTCGCCCGCTTCACCTTTCCGACGACGAAGAACAGAATGTACACAACGGCCACGGTCGGGAGCAGCGAGATGAGCCCCGTCGTGAAGTAGCGCCGCAGCGTTGTTCTCACCCGTGGCGTGTCCATTTGGCGTTCGCGATCCATGTATGTCCCGTCAACCACACCCTACGTATATTACAACTGCGCTGAGTCGCGTAGGTTCGCCCTTTTGTGCGAAGCGCAGCCTTCTCTACCTTATACCTCGGATGGGATGCCGTGCGGCTACTCGCCTCGGCCGACCACACGGTCGACCTCTCGGCCGTGCGCGACACATGCGTCCCATTCGTCGGACGCCTTCAGTGCGGCCAGGATCGCCGTCTGGCGCGCCTCCATCAAGTCCCCCGCTGAGTCGTCATCGTGGTCGTACCCCAGCAGATGCAACGTCGCGTGGACGGCGAGTAGCCCCATCTCGTCCTCGACCGGGTGTCCTCGTTCGTCGGCCTGGCGTTGCGCGGTCTCTGTGGAGATGACGACGTCTCCGAGCATTTCCGGGTTGAGGTCGGCGTCCACTCCGTCGCGCATGGCGAACGCGAGCACGTCCGTCGGCGCGTCGATGCCACGGTACTCTCGACTCAACTTACGGATGCCGTCGTCGTCGGTTACGAGGACGCCTACCTCCACGTCCGGCGCCAGCGCCCCCTCGATGCGCAGCGTAGCCTCAATCCCGCAGCGCACGAGCGCTTCCACGGAGCCGTCGGCGTCAGACATGCGACCCGTTCTTTACGGCGATGGGCTCTTCCACAACGTCGGCCACGCCCGGCGCCCCGTCCAACTCCGTCTCGTCCGCGGCGGTGACCTGGTCCTTGGGGTAATCGATGCGCGAGTGGTACATCGCCAACAACGAGCGCTCGAATCTGTCGCCAATGAGCCGCAAGTCGTTCAGTGTCAGGTCGCACTCTTCGAGCTGGTGGTCGAGGACGTACGTGTTCACGATGTCGTTGACGAGCTGATCGCACTCCCGGCGACCGAGTTCCGCGGCGTTCTTGAACCGTGCGTTCGCCGCGGCCTCGATGGAATCGGCAAGCATCATGATGGCGGCGACCTTGGTCTGCGGCTTGGGTCCTGGGTATCGGAAGTCGGACTCCGATGCCGGGTCGCCCTGGTCCATCGCCTTGCGGTAGAACGACCGGATGAGCGACGCGCCGTGATGCTGCTCGACCAGGTCGATGATGGCGCCGGGCAGCGAGTGCTCGCGGGCGAGTTCGACACCGTCCTTCACATGGGCGACAAGAACGCGCACGCTCATCGTGGGCATGAGGCGGTCATGCGGGTTCGGGCCGCCGCCCTGGTTCTCAATGAAGTACTGCGGGTACTGCATCTTGCCGATGTCGTGATAGTACGCGCCTACGCGTGCGAGCAAGGCGTTCGCACCGACGACTTCCGCCGCGGCCTCGGCAAGACGGCTGACGTTCAGGCTGTGGTTGAACGTCCCCGGGGCGACCTTGCGCATCTGCAGCAGTAGCGGGTGGTTCAGGTCGGACAGGTCGAGAAGCTCGAGGTCGGATGCCGTGCCGGCGACGTACTCGAACGGCGGCAGAACCCCCGGCACGATGGCGGTCACGAGTAACCCGGAAGCGAGCGCCCATCCGACCGTCCGCAGCATCTCCCAGTTGCTGACATCGGCCTGCATCAGGGTCGCCCCGAACACGATGAGCATCGCCACGACGCTCGTATACAGACCCGCGAACGCGAGATCACGTCGACGATGGACGCCCATCATGACGTGAGTCGTCAGGAATCCCGCGGCGAGCAGCGTCAGGAACTGGGGCACGCCCGACGCCGACGACGCGCCAACCATGAGGGCCGCGATGACCGTCAGAAACACCGTGGACACGATGCCGAACTGCACGCCCAGCAGGATGCTCGATAGCGCGGCCGTCGTCGCGACGGGGATGAGCAGGATCGGGAAGTCCACCCAAACCGACCAGGCCAGGTTCGGATGCTGCATGGCCCACGTGACAGCGCGCAACAGCGTCACGGCGACGACGAGCATCAACCCGAACGCAGCCAACTGACGCACGGACGGGCGCGAGGTCGCCGTCTGCGACCACAGGAACATGCCGGCAAGCACCATCATCAGGCCCACGATGCAGAGCGTGCCCATGTACACCGCGGGGTGGGTGCCTTGCCGTTCGCGATACACGGTTCGTACCGTCGCCGCGCTGCGTTCTCGCGCTTCGTTGGTGGCTTCTTCGTTGTAGACGAGGTTCGGCGTGATGGACGGGTTGGCCATTACCAGGATGAGCTGCGCGACCAACTGCTCCTGACGCGCAGTGAGGGTGGGATCGGGCGGCAACGTGCGCACGTACCGCTCGATTTCGAGGACGGCCTCCTCCATCGTCAGAGTGTCGCGGATGCTTATGTGCCGGTTACTCGGCTGCACATAGATGCGCATCTCGTCGACGCTCTCCCACGCCGTGGTGTACTTCGGATCGAAGTACGCCGAGAGTTCGCCCCGCAGCGTTCCCTCGCCATAGTCGGCAAGCACGATCCCCCGCCCGAGCACCTGCCCGAGTATGCGTAGCGTGTGCTCGCGTACCGGAGACAGCAGCGCCTCGTATCTGAACAGCGCCGACAGGTCGATGCCGCGCAGGTGGAGGCGCGCCAGTGGGAAGTTGTCGATCGCCCGAAGTCGCTCGTCGAGCGTTAGGCCGGGGGTCGTCAGGACATCCTCGATGCGGCCGAAGACGGAGTTCGCGTAAGAAAGCCCTCGCGGATCGAGCGTGTATATGGGCGCGGTGTTGCTGCGCGCGATCTGCCGCTGCCGTTCCGTGTCGGTGACATCGACGACGCGTTGGTGGTACGGCAGGCTGATCCGCGTGAGGATGATGGCGACCAGGGCGCCGCCGATCCACCAATGCTGGTTCGAGCGGTTGGGCAGGAAATGCGTGAGGCGCAATGCGGAGACAGGAGCGACAACGCGCGCGCGCGCGCGTCGCTTGCTACTACGTCCCCAGCGCCAAAGCGCCCGCATTTATGCCTCCTCGGGAGCGCCTACGCGTCGCTGTCTCCGGCGTCGGCCAGCGGATCCTCTTCGGTGTCCGAGGATCCGTGCGCGGCATACGCCTCCACGATACGCTGCACGAGCTCGTGTCGCACGACATCGTCGGATGTGAACTGGACCGAGGCGATGCCCTCGACACTCCGCAGCACGCGTAGCGCGTCCACCAGTCCAGACAAGCGCCGGTTCGGGAGATCGCTCTGCGTTGCGTCTCCGGTGATGACCGCGCGGGAATCGAATCCCAAACGCGTGAGGAACATCTTCATCTGCGGGATCGTCACGTTCTGCGCCTCATCCAAGACGATGAACGCTCGATTCAGCGTCCGTCCCCGCATGAACGCGAGCGGCGCGATCTCGATGACGCCGCGTTCGATGTACTCCTCGATCGTGCGGTGCGCGAACATGTCATATAGCGCGTCGTACAGCGGACGTAGATACGGGTCCACCTTCGCCTGAATGTCACCGGGGAGGAAGCCTAGTTGCTCTCCGGCTTCCACGGCGGGCCGCGTCAGCATTATGCGGTCGACGACGCCCGTCTTGAGCGCCGAGGCCGCCATGGCCATCGCCAGGTACGTCTTGCCTGTTCCCGCCGGTCCCACCCCGAAGACGAGGTCGTGCGTCCGCATAGCTTCGATGTACGCCCCTTGCGCGGGGCTCTTGGGACGTATCGGCCCCTCCTTCGAGTGCACGGCGAGCACGCTGAGGGAGCCGTCGCCCGCGCGGACCGACGACATGGGTGTGGGCCGAGGATCGTGCGTGGGGGCAGCCGCGGGTCGGCGGCCGCGGGAGATCTCCCGCGCATCGCGCATCGCGGCCTGGACATCCGGAAGCTGGATACGCTGCCCATCGCGGATGATGTTCAGAAGGGCGGTGACGATGCCGGAGACCGCCTCAATGTCGGCTTTACCGCCGACGATCTCCAGGAAATCGCTCCGCAGGAGTATCCGCGCGGGAAAGCGATCCTCAATCAGCCGGAGGAAGCTGTCCTGCTGCCCAAAAAGCTGCTGCGCTTCGGCGATGTCCTGTAGACCAATCCGAGCGGATTCGTCGTTTGCCAACCGATCACCTTCCTACGGTTCCGTCCTACCGTTCCGTGATGCCGGAAAGCCGCTCCAATGCGGGAATTGGGCGTGTTCCAATGGCCATTGGAGTGTAGCTAACCGCCTGCGCAAAGACAAGCGGCCGGTCATGCGCGACCGTCGCGAAATCGTGCTGTGGATTGGAATCGGGGCCGAGCGCGGCGCTCAGTCGACGGGCCGTAGGTTGGCCCTTACTTCTTGCTCGCCGGAGGTATCGTCGTCGGGCGTGTTGCGGTAGCGGTTGCCTGGCACTTGCTGGGCGGCCAACACGAGATCCTGCTCCGCAAGGAACCGCTCGACGAGATGCTCGGGATTCATGATGCGCTCGGTGCCTATGCGTTGCTGCGTGTCTGTGACGACTCGCGGGACTTCATCGACCTTGGCCACACGCAGCGCCTCGGTAACCGCAGGGCCTTCGCCGGGGGTGGCCATCGACTCCCGGAGCACCTGCCCGAACGAACGCTCGGTGGGCGTCTTCTCGGCGGTGGGCGTCTTCGCGCCCTCGAGGCGCTGACGCTCTCGCACCGAGAGGAGATTGATGAGATGCGTGTTCAGAGCCATTGTGCCCTCCGTTCAGCACATCGTGCGCGGCACTCGTCATTCGATACTATCGGCGTCCTGACCCGATCCCTTTAGTAGAAACGTCCCCGCCGTGATCGCGGGGTACACGGCTGCCCTCTATCCCATACATAGCGTCCTAAGACGCGCCCGGCAAGATCGCTGGCGCCACCACACCTGGGTGACGGCTCCCGGCCCGACCAAAGAATCGTGGTGACTACTCAGCCGGGCTCGCGCGTGCCGGGATGAATGGCTGACCGAGTAGGGCATTTCGGATGGCGTCGAGGACGCCGATATCCTGCTTGCGCGCGGTCGAGATGTAGCTGCGGATCGCACAGAACTGCTCGGTCCCTTGCCACGTTCGGAAGCATCCGGAGACCTTCTGCTTCACCTTCATCATCCGGATGTCCCGCTCCGCGAGACTGTTGTCGAAGGGAACGCGGAAGTCGCGGAGGAACGCCAAGGTCTCCTGCTTGTAGCCCTCGAGGCGATCCAACAGGTTCTTCGCCGGCGTCTGCTTGCAGCGACCCGGTCGAGACTGCTTCGGTGACGGGTTCTCCACCTTCCCGCGGAACAACCACACGTCGTAGAGTCTCTCGTACATCCTCCGCTGCTCCCGCGGAAGGCACGTCCACTCGGGTGGCGCGGTCTTTACCACCGCGTGCATCTCCCGCAGCAGGACCGACATCCCCTCAGCCCACGTCTGCTCGTAGCGCTCCTGCACGAACTGCAGCTCCCGCAGGTGGTGGACATTGCAGAGCGCATGAGCGCACTCGTCAAAGGTGAAGTAGGACTTCCAACCGTCGTGGACCGCGCATCCGCGGAAGTCGGGAAGAATGCCCACCGCGCGCATCGCCTCGGCGCCACGCCGGCGATGCGGCGCATACCAGGTCAGTCGCGGCGTTCCCACCGTGTGCAGCCAGCACAGCTTGCCATCCACGCGCAGACCGGTCTCATCGCAATGAATCACACCCGACGCGGTCAACTGCGCGCGGATCGCGTCCAGCGACGGTCGGATCTTCTCTACCACGCGCTTCGAGGCGTTCAGGATCATCGACTCACTGGGACGATGCCCGAACAGATCGCCAAACAGCTCGACGGTGCGCGCAAGCGGCAGCAGTTGATAGCCGCTCAGATACGCAGCCACCGCGCGGACACCAGGACCGTATTGCGTCGCCTGTTCCGCTTCGGAGGGGAACACACCACGAGCCAGACTGCCGCAACCAGGACATCGCTTCACTTCCCCGCGATGTTCGGTCACCTCAATCCGAGCGGGAGGAAGATCGAACACCTGTCGCTTCTCGATCCGCGTGGGAGAGACCCCTCCCAGATCCTTCGAGCAGTCCAGACAGGTGACCACCGGATGCAACACGACATGGTCTGGATCGGCGACCTGCCGCAGCGTGTGTCCCTTGTGACCCGGTTGTCCGCCGCTCTTTCGCTTCCCTCGCTCTCGACGACTCTTGGGAGACGGCTTCGCATACCCGTCGCTGCTGGGTGGCTTGTGGCTGTTCCCGCTGTGCTTGCCGAGTTGATCTCGAAGCGACTGAATCTCCTCCGCCATCTTCACCATCTGCCCATGCATGGACAGAAAGAGGGTGAACAGACCGTCGCGGTCGAGAGCATCAAACTGCTCGCGGCTCAAAGGTGGGAGAGGAGTCATACCGAGACAGTAACCGATACCCGCTACCGGCGGCCACCGGCTGAGGAGTCACCCCAGATGCGCGTCAACGGCTCCAACACCGCATCGCCATACACACGCCTGCGACCGCCACGGCGACGACCAGATGGCGCCTGCGGAGGAGACGATCTAGACCGCGCCTCAGGACCACCGTTACGCAGCACCCGCGCGGCGTACGACCGGTTGTACCCGGTCGTCTCGACGAACTCGTCCAGGATGTGTGCCTTCTCCTTCCTGGACGCCTGCACATATCGCCGGTGAGTAGCCTTCGTCACCTGACGTCTCGTCGCCATATCCAACCTCATCGATTCGCCCCAACCCGCGCGATGTCCCATCGGGAGGATCGCCCAGATCGGCGTCGTCTGGCCATCGGCCCACGAGTACATTTCGGTTATGAGGCGCCGATGCCACCTCGAGTACATTTTCAATGAGGCAAGTCGGCCCGTTGCCTTGGCCCGTCGCGTACATTAGACTGTTCGTAACTCCCGACCCTTGCCGTCGTATCCAATACACGGCCAAGAGTCGCGACGCCTTCCTGACAGCGCCTGACTGACATCAACTCTCCCTAGGCAATTTCGCTCGTCACGCGCCTGCTCCGCCGTGTCCTCCTCGGTTGGGCGCGTGAGACTGTGCCTTGCGCGCAGCGGAGAGTAGACGATGAACTTCTCAATTTCGCCCGGCTCAGGACTGCGTCGTCAGAATGTCGCCACGCGCGTGAAGGCGCGCCCGATGGTACCGGCGGCTTCGCGCCTCGGCGGCGACAATGGACAGAGGCCTCCCTTCGGCCAACGCGACTCGAAGCAGTCGGGATCCCGGTTCGATGTGACGCCGGTGGCATCCATCGACGACGCCATCAAGGCCATGACCCAGATTCGGCACGCGCTGGGCCGCGACGTGGGTCGGGCGCTGGACAGCATCACACGGTTCCGACCGCAAGCTCGCGAAGCGCTGGAAGGGATGCTGGCCGACCAGGCTGCGGCAGTGTCGAGCCCGGCCGCGCGGGCGGATCAGCCGCCAACGGCGACGCTGACGCGCGCCACGATCACCCTCGCCGAGAGCGCGCCGGAGTCGGACGAGGCGCCGGCGCCGACGGTGCAGCGGGACGTGCCCATTCTCCTGGTCCCTCGACAGCCACGGCAGTTCGCCTCTCCGCCGGCAGGCGAGGCCGTGCGGCCGTTCGCGCCCTTACAGGTGTCGCCGTCAGATCGCGTGGCGTTCGAGGAACTCGCCAGCACGGGGAGCCTCGTCCTCGCCCAGAACGACCGCGGATTCAGCGTCGAGTTGACCGTGACGCCGCTGGCCGCAAGCCAGCCGCGGGAGGAAGGCGACATTGCCGTCTTCACGCCGGTCGGTAGCTTCCAGGGGCGGTCGGCCGTCAATGAGCAGGGACAGCAGGTCCTTACCGTCGACGAGGCCGAAGTGACCGCGCCCATTCCCGTGGCGCCCGGCGCGTTTGTCGGCCTCGAACTGCAGGACGCCTCATTCAACCAGATGACCGACGAGTCTCACGGGACGGTCAGCGTAATCGCGGGAATCGATGTCGCGAATACTGTGAGCGTGAGCGCCGAGCAAGAGCTGTTTACGTTCCAGAGCGGCCCCCGGGGCTCGACGCATGTCGCCTCCTCGGTCCCCGGTTCGTCGCCGTCGTCACCCGCCCCATCGGCCGTGCCGGGCTCGAACCAGTCGCCGCCGCCTCAGCTCACCGTCACCGACGCCAGGCAGTTGCCGCAGCCTGGGGCGCCTGATTCTGCTGGAAGCCTTGCCGATACACTGAATCTGCCGACAGTCTCGCTGACGGATGCAGACACGCCGGACGATGCGGTCCTGGTGATTGAGGACCACGGCGATGTGACCACGGTTCAGGGCCCGCTGATCGCGGCGATCGCGAGCGGCCTGTTGGCGGGAGGCCTGGTCTTCCAGCGCATCGACGAGGTTAGCAGCCGAGCCGGACAGGCCGGTCAAGACGCCGTCGATGCCGCGGATCGCCCGGCTGAATCCGCCATGTCGTCCGTTGAGCAAGCTGCCGGCGATGTCCGCGAAACAGCTGCGGATACTGCTGAGATGACCTCGGACGCTGTCGCCGATGCCTCGGGATTCGCTCGTGACACGACGAGCGCGGCCGGAGATGCCGCGGAGCGAGGCGCCACGGCCGCCGTCGACAGAGGCGGCCAGGCGCTCGGGTCGGTCGCGGAGGCGGCGGACCAGGCCATCGACGACCTGGCAGACGACCCAGTCTCTACCGTCATAAACGTGACGAAGAGCGTCGTCTGCTTCGGGATATTCTGTGGCTGACGCTCCGTCCACTCCGGGGCGCCCGCGCTAGGCGCGACCCACGCCGCCGTGGCACACATGGCGCGGCGCACGCCACGGCGGTCAGGGGAACTCTATCTGGACGACGGACCCCAAGGGCGCGCTGTCAACCCCGCTGCGTAGCGCAACCGTCACGACGTATGTGCCTGCGTCGTCCTCGCTCTCCGCGACTGCCACGACTTTCCCCGAGACAGCGGAGCCCCTGTCGCCGGATGGAATCACACGGACCGACGCGTCGGGCACGACGAGCCCGAGCCGCGCGGCGTCTACCCGTGCGTGCGCTACACGCCCGTCGCCGCCGGCGACCGTAAGGAGAGGCCGGCCGGGGTCGAGGGCAGTCTTACCTGACCGCACAAGTTCGCCCGCCGCGATGTTCAAGCCAGTGATGACCCCGGCGGATGGCGCGACGATGCGCAGCCACGCCATCTGCTGTTCGGCGGCGTGTAGGGCAGCTTCGGCGGCGCGAACGGCCGCGGCGGCGGCCCCGACGATGTGGCCGCTCTTCTCGGCCTCGAGTGTCAGACCCTCCCGACTGGCCTCTAGTCGTACGCCTGTCCTCGCCATTGAGTGCTCAGAACGCGTCACCATGGCCTCCCGCGAGTCGCTCATCCCGTCGAACGATGTGAATCCGTGACCGAGAGCTTCCTCCCATATGGCCAACACTCGTCTCGACGACGCGACCTGGTCGCTGGCGGCCCTTACGTCTGCTGCGCGTCCCGCGAGGTCCTTCTCGTGTTCCTCGCTGCGTGACTTGGCGTTGGCGTAGGCCAGCTGCGCCGCCTCCACCGCGCTGGTGGACGCGAAGCTCTTCGACTGTAGCTCCTCGATGCGCTCCCGCTCGCGATCCGTCTTCGCCAGGCTGAGTGCGATCAGGGCGCCCCGCGCCTGGGTCGCCTCGTGTCGCAGCTCAGCCTGCTTCAGCCAATTCAGCGAGCGGTCGAGATTGGACTGCGAGCGTTCCACGTCGGTCTGCGAAAAGGCCATGTTCTTCGCCTGATCGTTCTCGACGATCCGCACTCCCTCGTGCCGAGTGATGTCCACTTCGATGTCCGCGGACCGGTAGTCGAGCTCGGATTCACTCACCGATGTGGCTCTATCGAGCGCGGTGATCTTCGCATCGGCGGCGGCCGTCTCCGCGCGCGCCAGCGCGTCGTCCAGTCTGCCCCGCGCCTGCGCCACGAGGTGCACGAGTTCGGCGTTCTCCAACTCGGCGAGCAGGTCGCCGGCCTG
>NYZG01000046.1 GCA_002687025.1 Candidatus Poribacteria bacterium | reverse complement strand
CTGTCGGAGGTCGCCGCGACCGTTGCCTTCCTCGTCGTCGTCGCCGCGCTCGCGATCGTGGCGAACTTCGTCGTCAGGCGCGTGCTCGTCACGGCGATGCATCGGCTTGCCGCGCGCACCGAAACGGAGTGGGACGACTTCCTCGTGAAGCGGCGCGTCTTCGCGCGGCTGTCGCACCTCGCCCCGGCCCTCATCATCTACGCTGCGGCGCCCTTGTTCGGGTCGTGGGCGGACGCCGTGCGGAACTTCTCCGTGGGGTACATGGGGCTCGGGGGTCTGCTTGTAGCCGGCGCCACTCTCGATGCCGTGGTCGACATCTACCGTACGTTCGAGGTGGCTCGCGATCACCCAATACGCGGCTACGTGCAGGCGCTGAAGATCTTCCTGTATGTCGTCGGCGGCATCGCGGTCTTTGCGACCGTGATCGACCAGTCGCCGTGGAAGCTGCTGAGCGGGATCGGCGCCCTGACGGCGGTCATCCTCCTCATCTTCAAGGACACCATCCTCGGCTTTGTCGCGGGAATCCAGCTCTCCGCCAACGACATGGTGCGCATCGGCGACTGGATTGAGGCCCCGAAGTTCGGCGCCGATGGGGACGTGCTCGACATCACGCTGCACCACGTCAAGGTGCAGAATTGGGACAAGACGATCAGCACGATTCCCACGCACGTGCTCGTGGGAGACTCGTTCCGCAACTGGCGCGGCATGCAGGACTCCGGCGGCCGCCGCATCAAGCGCTGCCTGTACATAGACATGAACAGCGTGACGTTCTGCACCGACGAAATGGTCGAGCGGTTCGGACGGTTCGCGTTCCTCGGGCCGTACGTCGAGGAGAAGCGCGCGGAGCTGGAGGCATGGAACGCGGAGCAGGGGTTCGACATGGCCGAGGCGATCAACGGCCGTCGGATGACGAACCTCGGCACGTTTCGCGCTTACGTGCGCGAGTACCTGCGCAACCATCCGCGTGTGCATCAGGACATGACGCTTCTCGTGCGCCACCGGCCCCCGAGCGAGCACGGCCTCCCTATCGAGATCTACGTCTTCACGAACGACATCGTCTGGGCGAATTACGAGGGCATCCAGGCGGACATCTTCGACCACATTCTCGCCGTGATCCCGGAATTCGGCCTGCGGGTGCATCAGACGCCTAGCGGGCTCGATCTTCGGGAAGCCGTCACGGCGTTCACCGCGCGCGACTGACGCGCACACACGGGACCCGAGGTCAGGGAGCCAGTGGCACAACGCGTACGAGCCGACGACGCTCGCTTGTCGTGGATGGGGGCGGTTACGCTGGAAGTGCGTGACGGCTGGGTGCAGCCGTGGCGCATCCCGCACGAGCAGCGTGCGCTCTACCCGCCAGACGCGCTACGAGAGCGGGCCGCCATGCCCGCGGGTGTGCGGCTGACGTTCCGCACCACAAGCGCGTCGATCACAGGCCTGCTAGCAGTTGCGGGAGAGGCGTCGTCCGTCGATCTGGTCCTCGATGGCGAGCTTCGCGCGTCGGCGCCGCTTCCGGGGGTCGAGTCGTTCACGTTCGACGGCCTGCCCGACGGCGACAAGCCGATCGAGTTATGGCTCCCGCAGTCGGGCCGGTTCCGGCTGAACGCGCTCGAACTCGATGACGACGCCACCATCGCCGCGGCGACACGCTCCAGGCCGCGTTGGACGACCTACGGCAGCTCCATCTCCCAGTGTGGCGCGGCCGAGAGTCCGGCGTACACATGGCCCGCGATCGTCGCGCGCGAACGGGAGCTCGATCTGACGTGTCTAGGGTTCGGCGGCCAGTGCCACCTCGACCCGATGATCGCGCGGCTGATCCGCGATCTGCCCGCGGACGTCATCACCATATGCGCCGGGATCAACATACAGGGCGGATCGAGTCTTAACGCCCGCTCCTTCGGGCCGGCGCTCATCGGCACGGTTCGCACGATCCGGGAGAAACACGCGGACATCCCCATCGGGCTCATCTCGCCGATCTTCTCTCCGCCACGGGAGACGACGGCGAACGCCGTAGGGTTCTCGCTCCAGATGATGCGGCGCGAGGTCGAGGCGGCCGTCGCAGCGCTGCGGTCGTGCGGCGACGCGAATGTGCACTACTTCTCAGGGCTGAGTGTCTTCGGGCCGGAACTGGGCCATCTGCTCCCGGACGACCTACACCCGGATGCCGAGGGGTACAAGGCGTTGGGTCGCAACTTCCTGGACGTCGTCATGCGGCGTCTGTTCCCCGCATGAGGGAGACCACGGACGCGCGGCCGAGCGCCTTCCGGCTGCGACCGGCGACGGTTATCCTCTCCGTCGTCTGCCTCGCGGCAGCGGCCCCACACACCGAGGCGTCGCACCTGATGAACGGGCCTCAGGACGAGTGGCATCGACTGCAGATACTCGACCACCACGTCGGTTGGCTGCACACCGTCGCGGAAAGGTCCGTCTACGAGGGCGCGCCGGCGTGGCGCGTGCGCGCGGAATTCGTGATGCGCCTCCTGCGCAGCGGCACGCCGATCGAACTGCACCGTGTCCGCGTCGTGCATTTCGGCGTGGAGACGCCATTCGCGCCGTACGCCTTCATGATGACGTCGAACGAGTCCGGCGAGGAGCGCCGCGTCGAGGGCCGGGTCAGCGAGGGCTCCATGCGCATGACGACGCACATCGGGGGACGATCGCGGGAGCATGAAGTGGAGTTGCCCGCCGGCACGCTCTTCGAGGAGGCCGTGGGCTACTACGTGCACGAGCGCCTCGCCGACATCGGGAACACGCACTCGACCCACGTCTTCAACGGCGACATGCTGCTCCCGATGCTCGACGCGATCACCATCGACCGAGTCGAGGCGGTCGAGCTGCCGCGCGGAGACACCGTGCAGGCGACCGTCGTCGAACACGCGCTGGACTGGATGGACGGCGTGCGCATGACCGAGTGGTACGACGCGAGCGGGCAGCTCGTCGCGACCGAGATGGACGCCCTCGGCGTGCCGATGCGCGTGCTCCGCACATCCCGCGAGGACGCCACTGGAATGGGCGAGGCGAGCGACCTGGACGTCATCCTCGCCACGAAGCTGACGGTGCAGGGACCCAGCCCGACCGACCCGACGCACTTCACGGCGCGCGCGAGACTCAGCGAGGGGGACATAGCCGCGGCGCTCCTTCCCACGCAGCGGCAGGAGGTCGGCGGAGACGACGGCGGGTGGGTCCAGCTCGATGTGCGGCGTGATGCGCCGCCCGCTGCACCGGCGCCGTTTCCCCCGCCGCCGTCAGCACATGACTCCCTGCTGACGCCGACGGTGTACGTCGAGGCCGACGATGCCGCCATCGTCGCACAGGCCCGCGAGATAACGGGACAGGCAGAGAACTCGTGGCAGGCTGTCGACAGCATCAGCCGATGGGTGTACGCCTACATTCGTGACAAGACGCTCGACAAGGGCTTCGCCACGGCTAGGCAGACGCTGGATTCGCGCATCGGCGACTGTACCGAGCACACGATGCTAGCGGTAGCATTGACGCGAGCGGCCGGAATCCCCGCGCGCATCCTCGCGGGAGTCGTGTGGCAACGGGACGCGTTCTACTACCACTTCTGGTACGAGGCGTTTGTCGGCGAATGGGTCGCAATGGACCCCACGCTGGGCCAAGGCCCGGCGGACGCTCGCCGCATCCAGCTTAGCGGCGGCGCTCTCGAATCCGACACCGCGCTCGAATTCGGCGAGGGCATACTGCGCACGCTGAATCGCCTCGAACTCGTGACGCGCGAGTAGTCGACGGGCTCGTCCACAGAGGCATCGACGCAGCCGTCGGCCTGCGGACGCTCCAACGGCCGGCGGCCGCGAATCGGTTTTGACTTGCGCGGCCCGCGCGACCTAAACTGAGGTTGGTCCGCCGGAGTGCACCTTGATGATCGGACGCAGCATACCCCCATGCCGAAACGCCCAGACAAGAGCAGCGCCGGCCGGAAGAACGGCGACCCGACACTGATCCGCATCGGCGAGTTGGCCGCCAACACCGACACCACGCTGCGCACCCTCCACTACTACGAGGAGTTAGGCCTCCTCGCGCCGGCCGAGCGCACGAAGGGCGGCTTCCGCCTTTACCGGCCGGACGCCACGCAGCACGTGCGGTACATTCAGTACCTCCGCGCCCTCGGCGTTGGGCTGCCACAGATACAGTCGCTCACGGAGGCGCGCGCCAGCGATGACGCGGCCCGGTGCGACTGCGTGCGCGGGGTGCTCCACGGAGAGCTGCGGCGCGTGAAATCCGTGATGCACCAGTACGCCCGCCTACGCGATGAACTCGAGGCGACGCTGGACGTCCTTCAGGAGTGCGTCGATCGAGGCTGCGACGGGACCCCCGGTGGCCTGCGGTGTGGCGAATGTGACGTCACGTCGCAGCGCACCTACGTCCCGGCCACGTTCACAGCTGACCCCTCCCGCTAGCGATGACCGCGCCATTCCCGCTCCGTCGTCGCGGCCGCCGCGCCGGCCTTCCACCCATGCTGGTTTCCTGCTATCAATACGCGTGATGAGGAGGCGTGGCATTGGTCTGCCCCATTTCGCGGGCCGCCCGCCTCGGACGCTCCGAAATCGAGGCGGCATGGGCACTCGGAGAGCTGAGCATGGCGATAGGGATGGCAGACGTTTCGGCGGCTCAACGGCGCGAGATGTACGACCGGCGAGCGACGATCCTCCTTGACGTGAAGCGGCGACGCACCGGCGAGAAGCGGGAAGTCTACAAGGCCATCGACACCGACGACCACGGGTCGATACTGATGCCGGGCGAAGTGTCGTTCACCCCGACGTCGAACCACCCGTCCGGGGGATCGTTTGGCGCGCAGTGCGTCGGTGAGAACTTCGGCGCGGTGTTGCGCCTCTTGCCGGCCGTCGTGGACCCCGAGAGTTCCCTGCTCGGGCATTGGTACATCAACCCGCCGCGTTACCGCCTGGGCCCGGGGTGGCCGCCGGACGAAGAGTTCGCCTACGCTCATCTGCACGAGGATCAGAAGCGGTACAGCATCATCTCCGGCGTCGGCGGCGGCCAGCACTTCTGCCCGGACTTGGAGATCGGTTTCCGCCTCGGATGGCGTGGCCTGCTGGACATGATCCGCGGATACGCCGCCGACCCGCCCGAGGGCGCCGACCCTGGTTTCTACGAAGGGCATGAGGCGGTCGTGCTCGGCATACTCGCGTTCATCCGTACGCACGTGGATGCGGCGCGCGAGACCGCGGCCGGCCTCGACGATCCTGAACTTGCCGACGATCTGCGCGCGGCGGCGGACATGAACGAACGCTGCCTTTCCGAGCCGCCGAGGTCGTTTGCCGAGGCGTGCCAGTGGATATCCTGGGTCGCCATCGTCACGCGCATGTTTAACGGCGCGGGGGGCATCGGCCAGCTCGACGAGTTACTGCGACCGTTCTACGAGCGCGGCATCGCCTCCGGGGAGTTGGACGACGAGGAGGCGATCTTCCATCTGACCTGCATGTTCCTCATCGACACGCAGTACTACCAGATCGGCGGACCCGACTCCGACGGTGTCGACCGAACGTCCCCGGTGTCGTTTGTGATCCTCGAAGCCCTTCACCGCATGAAGGCGACCTCGAACGTGACGGTCCGCGTTTGGGACGGGCTGGACGAGGACCTCTTCGCGACGGCGGTGCAGAACCTGTTCGACGACAAGAACGGCTCGCCCCGGTTCATCGGCGAGAAGGGCATGACCGAGGGGTTCATGCGCAACGGCTACACGCGCGAGGAGGCCCGCACGCGCGTGACGTCCGGGTGCCACTGGGTTGCCATCCCCGGGCGCGAATACACGCTGAACGACATCGTGAAGATCAACTTCGCGTCGGTGTTCGATGTGGCGCTACGCGAGATGGTGGCCGACGACGCGTACGAGAGCTCCGTCGCGGCGCTGTGGGACGCGTACGAGCGTCACATGCATCGGGGCATCGTGTGCGTGAAGCAGGGGATAGACCATCACCTGAAGCACATGTGGAAGGTGACGCCGGAGCTTCCTCTCAACTTGCTTTGCCACGGCACCATCGAGCGCGGACGCGACATCACGCACGGCGGCGTGGGCCACTACAACATGTGCATCGACGGCGCGGCGCTTGCCACCGTCGCGGATTCCTTCGCGGCCGTCGAGCAGCGCGTTGAGGTCGAGGGGCGGCTCACCTGGGATGAGCTCGTCGACACGCTCGACCGCGACTTCGAGGACGCTGAGGTCACGCGCCTGATGCTGCGCAACATCGACCGCTTTGGTAGCGGCGCGTCGCGCGCGGACCACTACGCCGAACGGCTGACCGAGGTGTTCGTGGACGCGGTGAAGTGCTCGCCTACGCCGGACGGGTACAACTGCATCCCGGGTCTGTTCTCATGGGCCAACACGATCGGCCTCGGCCGGACCGTCGGGGCAACGCCCAATGGGCGGCACGCGCAGGCGCCCATCTCGCATGGCGCCAACCCCGACCCCGGCTTCCGCGACGCCGGGGCCGCAACGGCAATGCTCAACGCGATCGCGTCGGTGCAGTGCGGGTATGGGAACACGGTCCCGGTGCAACTGGAGATGGACCCCGGCATCACGCAGCGCCGCGAGGGCGCCGATACCCTGAAGGCGCTGATACGCACCTACTGCGACATGGGCGGCACGCTCATGAACATCAATATCCTCGACCGTGACGAGGTGCTGGCCGCGCACGAGGACCCCGAGAAGTACCCCGACCTGATCGTGCGCGTCACGGGATTCTCGGCGTATTTCAGGCTCCTGTCGAAGGAGTTCCGACAGTTGGTCGTCGACCGCATCATCGCCGAGACGGCGTGACTATGGCGCAGAGTGTCGGGTCAGATCCGCCTGCCGTGGACTATGCGCAGGCGCGTGGCGTCGTGTTCAACGTGCAACGGTTCTGCTCCCACGACGGGCCCGGCATACGCACGACCGTGTTCCTGAAGGGGTGCCCACTACGGTGCGTGTGGTGCCACAACCCGGAAGGCCTCCGGCGCGGGCAGGAGGTCGTCTTCGATCCGGCGAACTGTATCGGCTGTCGCGCGTGCGCGGAAGCGTGCGAGCATGGCGGCCACGAGTTCACCGACGCGGGCGAGCATGTGCACCACCGCGATGTCTGCGTCCGCTGCGGGTCGTGCGTGACCGAGTGCTTCGCCGAAGCGCTGGAACAGGTGGGGCATCCGCGCGCCGCGGGCGAGGTCCTGGACGACGTGATGCGCGACAAGCCGTTCTACGACACGTCCGGCGGCGGGATGACCCTCTCCGGTGGCGATCCGCTCTACCAGCCGGAGTTCGCCGAGGCCCTCCTGCAACTTGCTCGCGCCGAGGGCGTTCACACCGCGGTCGAGTCGACGCTCACGACGAGTTGGGAGGTCGTCGAGGGACTGCTCCCGCTGGTAGACCACTGGATGTGCGATATCAAGCACATGGACCCGGCCCGGCACCGCGAGCTCACGGGCGGGGACAACGGGACAGCGCTGGCGAATCTGCGAAAGCTGTCCTCGTCCGACGCGCGGCTGTTGCTGCGTTTCCCGCTCGTGCCGGGCCTGAACGACGACACGGCGGGATTGCGAGCCCTCGCCGCGTTCGTAGTGGACTCCGAGCCGTCCGACGGAATCGAGATCATCCCGTACCATCGCATCGGCGCCGACAAATACGCGCGGCTGCGGCTGGACTACGGGCTGCCCGAGCTTCCCGACGCGACATGCGACGATGTGGAACGCTCCCTAACCATCTTGCACGACGCCGGCGCCTGCGATGCGTATTGCGAACAGATGCCGCCAACCTAGCCACGCCGGGGATTACCCATGCTACCGAGAGAACGTGTCTTCGCCGCGCTCGAACACCGCGAAGCGGATCGCCTGCCGTGGGGCGAGCACTCCATCGACTTCAACGTATACGAGGACATCCTCGGCCGCGAGACGTTCGTACAGGGCAAGATGCGGGAGACCCAGGCCCTGTGGGACGGACGACGCGACGAGGTCGTCGAAAGCTACAAGCGCGACCGGCTCGATCTCGTCCGCGAACTGGAGATGGACATCCTCTTCGTCGGTCGCGTGCCGTCGAAGGACCATCAGCCGACGCCGTACGAGAAGCTGGACGAGGAGACGTACCGCGACTCCGGCGGCAACCTGTACCGCGTGTCGACCGGCACGCACGCGCTCATGCCGTACAAGCGGAACACCGAGGGCTACAAGCCGCCGACGCTGGCGGGGCTGCAAGAGCAGATCGACAAGGTCGACGACGCGCCCATCGGCGACGTGAGCGACTCCTCGTGGGAGCTCGTCCACCACGCAGTAGCCGAGATGAAGGACACCCACTTCATCATGCTCATGGCCGGCGATCTCAGCTTCCCGGGGTTCGGGGCGACCGAGGAGGACCGGTGGATGAGCCTCCTCACCGACCCGGAGATGTGCCGCAAGCAGGCGGAGTTGCAGGGCCGGCGCATGATACGCGACGTCAAGGTCATGGCGCAGGCCGGCGTGGACGGCATCATGCCCTGCGGCGACCTCGGCAGCAGCACCGGTCTGCTCGCGAGCCCCGAGATATACCGGGAGATGGTTTATCCGTGGCACAAGGCGCACGTCGAGGAGGCGCATCGCCACGGCCTCAAGGTGCTGAAGCACTGCTGCGGGCACACGTGGCCGATCATCCACCAACTCGCCGAGGTGTACGACGCTTACGAAGCCATCCAGGAGACGGCCGGCATGGACATCGGCAAGCTCAAGCCGGTCGTCGGCCACAAGACGTGCCTCTGGGGCGGCATATGGCACGAGCACATCATCGACGGCACGCCCGAGACCATCCGCGAGGACGCCCGATACGCCTTCGAGAAGGCCGCGCCGGGCGGCGGATACATCATGGGCTCCACCCACTCCCTGGCGGTCGGCGCGAAGCCTGAGAACATCCTCGAAATGAAGCGCTGCCGCGACGAGTGGGGCACGTACCCGATAGACCCCACGAAGTTCGTCTGAGTTGGGAGAGCCACATGCAGACGGGACGCGAAGCGATCACGGCGCTGTTCGAGGGCCGGCAGGCCG
This sequence comes from Candidatus Poribacteria bacterium, assembly GCA_002687025.1. Classification (GTDB taxonomy): domain Bacteria; phylum Poribacteria; class WGA-4E. Next base: position 6,621 of record NYZG01000046.1, on the reverse strand, counting down.
ACCACATCCCGATACACGACAACGTCTGGGGTGACACCGCCCGCAAGTGGGTCGAGCAGGGCCTGCCCGCGCGTGAGGACGGCTCGCCACCGGACCTGATCGACCACTTCGGGTTCGACATCGCCGGCTGCGGCGGATGGCTCGATTGGCAACCGAACCGAGGCGTCGCGGACGTCATCGAAGAGACCGACGAGTGGAAAGTCGTGCGGAACGGGGCCGGCGCGGCGCTAAAGTGGTGGAAGCACAAGTCCGGCACGCCCGAACACATCGACTTCGAGATGACCAGCCGCGAGGTGTGGGACCGCGACTACCGGCCGCTGCTAGTCGACTTCGACCGCGGGCGCGTCGGCGATCCGGTCGCGGCGGCCAAGGCGCTCGCGGACCGTCGCGAGCAGGGAAAGTGGGCCTGCTACGGGTCGCAGTTCGTGTGGGAGAACATGCGCGCCAGCATGGGCGACTACACGATGTACACCGCCCTTCTCACCGACCCGGACTGGATACACGACTTCTGCCGCGTCTACACTGATCTCTACCTGAAGGGGTATGAGATCCTCATCGCCGAGGGCGGCCTGCCGGACGGCATGTGGCTCTACGAGGATTTGGGATACAGGGACCGGCTGTTCTGCCGACCGGAGACCCTAGCCGAGTTGATCTTCCCGTACTACGCCGAGGTCGTGTCGTTCTTCCACGACCACGATGTCCCGGTGATCCTGCACAGTTGCGGGTACCAGGAAGAGGCGCTGCCTCTCGTCGTCGAGGCGGGCTTCGACGGGCTGAACCCGATGGAAGTGAAAGCCGGGAACGACATCCTCGCCTTCGCGGAAAAGTACGGCGACCAGTTGGTATTTGTCGGCGGGCTAGACGCGCGCGTGCTGGAGTGCGGCGACCGGGCACAGACGCGCGACGGCATCGTGCGGTTCCTCGACGACATGCGCGAACGGGGGGCGCGGCTGGTCTACGGCTCGGATCACTCGCTGTCCACGAACATCGACTACGAGGACTTCCTGTACTCGCTCGAGGTGTACCGCGAGCACATGCTGAACTGACGACCCAGCGTCGTCAGACGCGGCTCGCGCGGACGCTCACGTGAGCTTGGAGCAACGTATGCAGACAGGCCGCGAGGCGATCGCGACGCTTCTCCAGGGTGGGCAGGCGGATCACGTCCCCGTGCACGACAACGTGTGGTCGGACGCCGCGCGCAAGTGGGTCGGCCAGGGCATGCCCGCCCGCGACGACGGCTCACCGACCGACGTCCTCGATCATTTCGGCTTCGACATCGTCACGTGCGGCGGCGGGGTCGACTGGCAACCCAAGCGCGGCGTCGCCGACGTGCTCGACGAGACGGACGAGTGGCGCGTGGTGCGGAACGGCGCCGGGGCCGTGCTCAAGTGGTGGAAGCACCGCTCGGGGACGCCGGAGCACATCGAATTCGACATGAGCAGCCGCGAGGTGTGGGAACGCGACTATCGGCCCCTGCTCGTGGATTTCGACCCCGGCCGCGTTGGCGACACGGCGGCCGTGGCGCGTTCTCTCGCGCACCGGCGTGAACAGGGGAAATGGGCCGCTTACGGGTCGGTGTTCATCTGGGAGTATATGCGGGCGAGCATGGGCGACTACACGATGTACATGGCCCTCGCGACGGAACCCGACTGGATCCACGACTTCTGCCGCGTGTACACCGATCTCTACCTGAAGGCGGCCGAGATCCTTGTCGCCGAGGCCGGGCCGCCGGACGGCGTGTGGCTCTCCGAGGACCTCGGGTACCGGGACCGGCTGTTCTGTCGTCCGGAGACGTTGGCAGAACTGATCTTCCCGTACTACGCCGAGGTCGTCGCGTTCTACCACGCCCACGATGTGCCCGTGATACTGCACAGTTGCGGGTACCAGGAGCCGGCGCTCCCGTTGGTCGTGGAGGCGGGATTCGACGCCCTGAACCCGATGGAGGTGAAGGCCGGAAACGACATCTTCGCCTTCGCGGAACGCTACGGCGACGACCTCGTGTTCATCGGCGGGTTGGACGCGCGCATATTGGAGTGCGGCGACCGCGAGCGGACCCGGGACGGCATCCTCGCGTTCCTCGACGGCATGCGCGCCCGGAACGCGCGGTTCGTCTACGGTTCCGACCACTCGCTGTCTACGAACATCGACTACGAGGATCTCCTTTACGCGCTAGAGGTCTATCGCGCACACATGATGAACTGATCGCCCGTCCGTCCGATCGCTCGCCAAGAGATCTCAGGAGACTGCGCCCGCGATACCTTTCATCTCGCGCCCGGTCTTACCTAGAGAACAGCAAACTACGAACGAACGACGAGGAACGGGAGCGTCATACGCGGCGCATGATCGGAGGCAGGCGATGTTCTAAAAACAAGCACGGAAACTTACTCTTCTGATGGTAGCGGGCCTGGCACTCTCGGCCGCGACTGCCGGCGCGCAGATCCGGCAGATCACCATGGTCCTCGACGGGTTCTGCACAACGGAGTGCAGGCGCGATATCGAGCACGCGCTGTACCCGTTCGCGGAGGACATGGAGTCTCTCGNCGTGGATTACGCGACCAGCCGCGTGACCATCGTCCCCAAGGAAGACGCCCGGGTGCAGTTGTGGGACATCGTCCGCGAGCTGCAGAACGCCGACCGCGTCCCCGTCCGCACGACCGTTCTGATGGACGCGAGCGTTGAGGACTATGCCATTGCGCTGGCGCCGCGAGCACGCGTGTTCATCCGCAAGGTGCTGTCCGTGCCCTCCCACGCCTCCCGATTCGTCATGTCACGAACGGGCGAGTTGGACGCGACCGTAGCCGCTGCCGCGATTGGCAGCGGCACGGTGTCTGTGTTCGGTGAAGTGCCGGCGTTCGACACGAAGTCGCTGCCGATTCTCATCGTGCGGAAGGTCAAGGCGGCCGGCGAGGAATGGGACGCCGAAGAGGTCGCGGCGCTCGTAGCCCAGGATGAAGACGCGGGCTGAGCGAACCACGCAGGAACGAACCACACATCGGGCCACACAGGGACGGGCCGCTGCTCGTCCCCTTTTTTGTGCTCGGGTAGACGCCGGCTGATCAGCCGTCCGTGATCGTGACGCCGCACTTCTCCAACAGCGGCATCAGCAACTCCAGCGCCGCGTCCGGCGCCACGGCTTTGCCCTGAACGTCAACCAGCACGTTCTTCACGGCTTCGATCTCTGCGGACGATGCGCCACCGCCCCCAGGGGCCGCGGGTGCCGCAGCGTCGTCGGATTCGTCGTCACCTGCGGCCGCCTCGACGCTGTGCCTCTCGAACGCCTCGGCGTTGATGGCGATATAGCTCTGCCATTGCGCCGGGACTTCGGCCAGGGGGAATATCGCTTCGACCGGGCATTCAGGCCGGCAGGCGTCGCAGTCGATGCACTCCTCCGGCTGAATGTACAGCATGTTCTCGCCGTCGAACTCGTAGATGCAGTCGACGGGGCAGACGGCGACGCACGCGGTGTCTTTCACGTCCACGCACGGTTCGGCGATCACATACGCCATGTCTCGTCGGTCCCTTCATCAGGCCGTGGGAAGTCGTCTATGATGCCATTCTAGACGGCCGCCAGCGGCGACGGCAACTCTGACGGGCAAGACGAACATGACGTCCGCAGGCATCGCTCTTATCGTGCTCACGGCGTTGGCGTTCTCCACCGCTGGGGTCGTGTACGCGCGCCGTCGCCGACCGACGCTCGACGAGTTCATCACGGCGCGGGATTCGCTCGGCGTGGGGGCGGCGGCAGCGACGCTCGTCGCGTCGGGCATGGGCGCGTGGATTCTCTTCTCGCCGGCAGAAGCCGCGGTCGTCGGGGGCGTCTCCGCGATGATCGGCTACGGCCTCGGTAGCGCCGGCGCGCTGCTCATCTTTGTCGCCGTTGGCGTCCGACTGCGGCGCCTCGTGCCGCAAGGGCACACGCTGACGGAGTACGTCCTGGGCCGCCTCGGGAAGCCGATGTACGCAGTCGTGCTTCTCACGATGGTCTTCTACATGGCGGTCTATCTCGCCGCAGAGCTGACGGGCATCGCCCTCGCTGCCCAGATGACCTACGGCGTCCCGCTCATCGTAACGGCAGGGGTGATCGGCGTGGGGACGCTCGCCTACACGGCGACCGGCGGGCTGCCGGCGTCCGTGTTTACCGACCGCCTTCAGACGTGGCTCATCATACCGTTGCTGAGCGTCGTGTTCGTGGCGGCGATTGCCCTCACCGCCGACTCGCGACCTTTCGCCACCCTGGCCGAGGCCGCCCCCGACCTCCTAAGTCTGCGGAATGTGGGCGGGATCGAGTACGGCCTCACGCTGGTGATCGCGATCATCGGAGCGGAGCTGTTCAACCAGGGGAATTGGCAGCGCGTGTATGCCGCCGAATCCTCGCGCACGGCGGCACGCGCGTTCCTGGTGGCCGGCCTGATCGTCATGCTGATCGTCGTCGCGATGGGCGTGTTCGGGCTGCTGGCCGTCGCAGCAGGCGCGGCCGAAACGCCGTCGGTCGCGATGTTCACGTTCCTGCTCCAGGCCCTGCCGGCGTGGGTCGTCGTCATCACGATGGTGCTCGCCGTGGCGCTCGTGATGAGCTCCATGGACTCGCTCCTAAACGGCCTTGCCAGCCTGTTCGCCGTCGACGTCGCGCGGATCACCGGCGGCGAGGCCGATGCCCGCGCTCTCCGGTGGGCTCGTTGGATCACCGTGGCGCTCGCGGCCGGGGCGATCGCGGTCGCCACGCGCGGTTTCAGCGTGCTGTACCTGTTCCTGGTCGCGGACCTGGTATGCGTGGCCGCCGCGTTCCCGACGGTCTACGGCCTCTACTCCAGGCGACTGTCCGGGTGGACGGCGGTCGGAGCGACGCTGGCGGGCGCTGTCGCTGGCGCGACGCAGTTCCCGCCGCCGGACTTCAGCCGCGGCAGCCTCCTGCACGCGTTCGTCGTCGCACTCGCCGTCCCCGCCATTGTGTGCCTGGCCCTGGGCCCGTTCACTCGGCCGGTCGCGAAGACTGGCTCGGACAGCTGAACGGCGCGATGGCGGTTTGCCGCCACGGGATGGAACTGCCTACAATCCGAGCGTGCGTAGGACGCGAGCCACGCCGACGGAAGGGACACACGATTGGCCGAGCCGTACGTCTTCGAGATAAGCACGTCGGGGCGCCGGGGCGTGAAACTGCCCGCGTGTGACGTCCCCGACGCGCCGCTGTCGGACCTCATCCCGCCCGAACACCGACGCCAGGACCCGCCCGAGTTCCCGGAGCTGAGCGAACTGGATGTCGTGCGGCACTTCACGCGGCTGTCCCAGCAGAACTTCGGCATAGACACGAACTTCTACCCGCTCGGGTCGTGCACGATGAAGTACAACCCGCGGGTCAACGAGGTCGTGGCGGGTATGCCCGGCTTCGCGCGCGTGCACCCCTACACGCCGGACTCGCTGGCGCAGGGCATCCTCGCGCTGTGCGACGACCTGCAGCGGCGGCTCTGCGAGATGTGCGGCATGGACGCGTTCACGCTACAGCCGGCGGCGGGAGCGCACGGGGAAGCTCTCGGCATGCTGCTCGTCCAGGCGTACCACGCGAACCGGGGGAAGTCGAAGCGACGCGTGCTGATCCCAGATTCCGCGCACGGCACGAATCCCGCGAGCGCCGCCCTTGTCGGCTACGAGGCGACGACAGTCCCCTCCAACGCCAGCGGCGAAGTAGACTTCGACGCCCTGCGCGACGCCCTCGACGACGATGTCGCCGCGCTCATGCTCACGAATCCCAACACCCTCGGCGTAGTTGAGACGCGCGTCCGCGAGATCGTCGACATGGTGCACGACGCCGACGGCCTCGTGTACTACGATGGCGCGAACCTGAACGCCATCGTCGGCACGGCGCGGCCGGGCGACATGGGCTTCGACATCGTGCACCTGAACCTGCACAAGACGTTCTCCACGCCACACGGAGGCGGCGGGCCCGGAGCCGGCCCCGTGGGCGTCAGAGCCGACCTGGAGCCGTTCCTGCCGATTCCTGTACTCAGGAGTGAGGACGGCGTGTACCGGTGGGAAACGGACCGTCCGCAGTCGGTGGGTCGAATGCGGTCGTTCGTGGGGAACTTCGGCATCCTGGCGCGGGCATACACGTACATCATCTCGAACGGCGCGGACGGCCTACGCGACATCAGCCGCCACGCGGTGCTCAACGCCAACTACATCCTCGCCCTGCTCCGTGACCTTTACCCGCCCGCGGTCGACCGCGTCTGCAAGCACGAGTGTGTCCTGTCGGCGACGGCGCTCGCGCGCGACCACGGCGTCACCGCTACGGACGTAGCAAAGGCGCTTCCTGACCACGGGTACCACGCGCCGACGATCTACTTCCCGCTCCCCGCTGTGACGCCCGAAGCCATCATGATCGAGCCGACGGAGACGGAGTCCAAAGAGACTCTGGACGGCTTTATCGCCGCGATGCGGGAGATCGCTCGGGAGGCGGTCGAGGACCCAGAACGCCTGCATGAGCGGCCGCTGACGACGCCCGTCCGCCGGCTCGACGAGGTGACGGCGGCGCGCAAGCCGGTGCTACGATGGACGGCCGACGCGTGAGCGAATGGCGCCTGCTCGATATGGGCGCCTCGGGAGCCGCCTACAACATGGCCGTCGACG
>NYZG01000045.1 GCA_002687025.1 Candidatus Poribacteria bacterium | reverse complement strand
GACGTGGACTTCTACCCGGAGATAGAGAGCGACCGCGCCCGCGTCGAACCGACGGACGGCTCCGCGAGAGGCATCGAAGCCGTGCTGACGCGCGACGTGGGGAACGCCCTGAGTTGGTGGTTGAGCTACGCGTACGCGCTGGCGGAAGACGACATCGACGGTGTGACGACCCCACGCGACTTCGACCAGCGCCACGCCTTCAGCGTGGACATCGGCTACCACGCGAGCGATCGCTGGCGATGGAACGTCGCCTGGCAGTACCGGACCGGCAGGCCCTACACGCCGCGTGTGTTCGAGCGGCTGACGACATCGAGCGGACACGGCCGCCTCCAGGAGTCGTTCGGCGCCGTGAACAGCGCGCGACTGCCACCGTACCACCGCCTGGATGTCCGCGTGCATCGCTACTTCGGCGGGGAGGCGAGCCAACTGGCGATCTACGCCGAGGTGCACAACGTCTACAATCGTGGCAACGTGCGTCGGTACGAGGTCGACGGGTACATCGATCGCGACGGGAAGATCGTCGAATTGAGGACGCCGGTGACGTGGCTCCCGATCCTCCCGTCACTCGGCCTGCGATGGGATTTCTGAACGTCACGCGGTCGCCCTGGCGACCCCGCGACGACCTCGTCGCGTGAAGCCGCGACGCGCCCTCCGGCGTAAGGCCTCTGGGGCTGGCGGCCCCCACGCTGTTTGGAGGGCGCCAACCAACCCCTGCTGTCGGCTCACAGGGCGTCATCCAGTTCGACACCATGGTCATTCGCTTACGCGGCCTTGCTAGCCGCGTCGCGGCCGGAAGGGCGGGCGCAAGCGTGCCTGACGACGAGACACAACGACTATTCCACTTCAGCGAAGAGTCGGACATCGCGCGGTTCGAGCCGCGACCGAGCGACTTCACCGACGCGCCCGTGGTGTGGACAATCCACGAGGCGTTCGAGCATCAGTATCTCTTCCCACGGGGATGTCCCCGGGTGATGTACAGCTCACTTCCTGACAGTGACCCAGACGCCGTGGACCGCTACCTCGGCGATGGGTCGGCGCACACGGTCGTCGCAATCGAGTCAGCGTGGCTCGACAAGATGCAGCGCACACGGCTGTACCGGTACACGATGCCCCGTGAGACCTTCGCGCCGCTGGACCAATACGACGGGGCCGACATAGCCCGTTCGTGGGTGTCCGCCGACGCCGTGGAGCCGCTACGCGTGGACGCGATCGACGATCTCCTCGGCGCACTCGCGCGGAAGGGCGTGGAGATTCGCATTCTCCCGTCCCTGTGGCGTCTCCGCGACCGGATACTGGAGTCGGGTTTGCCCTTCTCGTTCATCCGCATGCGGAACGCGCTGCCGCGGCCCGAGGGCCCGGGCGGCGATGCGCGATCCGATCCATAGCGTCGCCGCATGCGGTTTACGGGCGGGTCAGCTTCTCGATCAGGAACGCCGCGTTGGACGCGTAGCCGGCGTGTTCGCCCGGATAGCGGACGTGCGACTCCATTCCAAGCGCGTCCATGCGTTCCTTGAACTTGAGCCCGAAGATGACGTGGTGCACCTGCCATCCCACGGCCTCCGCGCGATTCGTCGGGACCGGGTCGTCGGGCCGCATGCCGTAGCTCATGCAGATCGGTGGGTCGCCAGCGGTCACCAGGGACAGCGCGGAGACATCCTGCATGAGCGCCCGGAGTTCACTCACAGGTTCGACACTGAACATGGACTCGGGCGGCACGTGTGGCGCGTCGTACCCGGGCAGGTGTTCCATCCACCAGTCGAAATCGCGCGTTGTCTGCCCGCCGTTCGTGGCGACGCATGTCAGGCGCGTCGACTCGCGTTCGACCGGATCGTCGGCGCGCGGGTCGGCCATGTCGGCGTGGTAACCGAGGTACATGCATATCTGCGCTCCCGCGGATCCACCGAATGCGCCCACGCTCGCCTTGTCGATGCCCCACACATCCGCATTCGATCTCAGGAACTGGAGGGCGCGCCGGCCGTCGTGGTGAGCCGCTGGGATTCGCCGCTCCGTCACGAACGTGTAGTTCATGGCGGCTACGGCAATACCCGCCCCGAGCAACTCTCGGAGCACGCTGGTCTCAATGCCGTCCTTGGACCCGCCGACGAAGCCGCCGCCGTGGATGTACAGCGCCAACGGCGAGGCGCCGTCGCCCGGAACCTCCCAGAAGTCGAGGGTGTTGCGTGTTCGCGGGCCGTAGCGGACATCGCTGTGCGTCGGCTTCGGCCTCGATTGGTTCATAGGGGTAGGTTCCTCGTCCTGGCGTAGTTCAGCCTTCGTCGAGCGCGTTGACGATCGCCCACTCGACCGGCGAATAGTCGGCCGGATCGTCCCTGTCCAGGCGCATCGGCTCGTGCAGGCGCACGCAGGGGTTGCAGATGATGCGCGGCGCGACCCCGCAATTCGGGCCGTTGGCGTGCAGCAGGAAGGGGTGCAAGAGCGCGACATCGCCGATGTGTCCCTGCGCCTCGACGACATTGTCCCGTGGGTGGGCGGTCACGGCCTTGGCGAGCTCCTGGCAGGAGAGCCCGTGGGGTTCGGCGTCCCGCAACACGCGCGCGGTGACCTTGTGCGACCCCACGCTCAGGGCTGTCCCGCCATATCCCGGCTCGATGTCGGAGAAGATCGGAATGGGCAGCAGCCCCTGGTCGGGCGAGTTCACGTGATGGTGAAACTGAATGCCGTCCACATGCCAGCCACCGTCAGGTACCGTCCAGGGCTTGGCGTCGAACCCTGGGAACGTGATCGGCCACCACCCGAGCCCGTTCACGGGATGGTATCTGCCCTCGCCCAGGACATCGTCGATCGCCTCGCGGAAGCGCTGTGAATGGGCGATCTTGCGGAACGGCGGGTCGCCGAAGCCCTTTTTCACGTGCACGTGGCGTCGCGCCCAGGTGGCGGCGTCGTAGCGGTCCACGCCGGCCTGCTCTTTGGCCTCGCTCCAGAGCATGTCGAGCGCGTCTTTCGCGTCCTCACGCGGGAACGCTTCCCGAACGATACAGAAGCCCTCCTCGACGAACTGCTCTATCTGGTCTCGTGACAGCACCTTCCGGGCCCGTGATGCTACCGTTGCCGTTGTCATGCAACTGTCTCCATATCCCCGCGACCACCCGCCAGGTACGCCTCGGCGGCGAGTATAGGCCGTGTTCTGCTTGGCGTCACCGCCGGGAGCGGCTGTTCAGCCGACGCGCCGGTGGCTTCCGTCACAACGCCATCGCGCGTAATCTACCGACCGACCATCCCTCGTGATCGGCCATCGGCGGGAGAGCCACGGCATGGCAGGACACACGTACCGAGTCGGAATTGTGGGCGCGGGCGGTATCGCACGGGCGCACGGGGCAGCGTGCAAGGCTGTCGAGTGCGCGGAACTGGTCGCCGTATGNGATGNCTCGGAAGAGGCGGCCANCCGTTTCGGCGACGAGTTCGATGTGCCCACGCGCTACACGGCCCTCCCCGAGATGCTGGCGGGGGAGGAACTCGACATCGCGGTCATCTGCACGTGGGGCGCGTCGCACGCGGAAGTCGGCATCGTCATCGCCGAGTCGCGGCGCGTACGCGCGATCCTGTGCGAGAAGCCCTTCACGCTCACCGGCGACGAGGCGGCCCGGTTCGTCGCCGCGGCCAAGGCCAGTGACACGCTCGTCGCCGAGGCGTACAAGTTCCGGCACCACCCGATGCACCTCAAGGCGAAGGAGCTCGTGGACGAGGGCGCCATCGGCGACGTGACGGTGATACGCAGCACGTTCTGTATGGCGGGGAACCCGGCGGATCGTCAGCCAGACGCTAACTGGCGCTGGAACAAGGCAAAGGGCGGCGGGAGCATATACGACCTCGCCTGCTACAACATTCACCATGCCCGCTGGATCGTCGACGCCGATCCGGTCCGCGTCTTCAGCTCAGGGACCTTCGGGCCGGAAGTGGACGATGCGACGTTCACGCAGCTCGTCTTCCCAGACGACAGCGTGGCGCATATCTGCGTGGGCTGGACGTCGTGGGACGCCCACTACGCCGACATATGCGGAACCGATGGTATGATCCACATCGACCGCGTGTGGAACAACGAGAACTCGCCCACGGCGTTGGAGATTCGTCGACGCTCGGGCGTGGAGCGGATCGATTTCGAGCCGGTGTTCCAGTTCGAGAACCAGCTACAGCACCTGTGCGACTGCCTGACGACCGGGGCGCCGCACCGCATCTCGCCGGAGAACAGCATCGGACAGATGCGCACGATCGATGCGGCGTTCGAGTCCATTCGGACGGGCGAGGCGGTCGCCCTGAGCGATTCCGAATAGACGCCCGGCACTCTCACCGTAGGAGCGACGGCACATGCACGTGACCAGCGCGGCGCTACTGGCGCGCCTGCTCTCGACCGCGACCGGGGGCGTTCAGGAGGCGCGCGTCTTCGAGGGCGAGATTACGAAGATCGCGAGACTGGAATACCTGCTGCATCTCCCCGCCGACTACGACGCCGACGGAGACCCGTCCCCGCTGATCTTATTCCTTCACGGCGCGGGGGAACGCGGCGACGACATCGAGAAAGTGAAGGTGCACGGCATCCCCAAGATCGCCGAGGCGCAGGACGACTTCCCCTTCATAGCGGTCTCGCCACAGTGTTCCGCACGGTCGTGGTGGACGGGAGAGCTGGAGGCGCTGGAGGCTCTGCTGGCGGAGGTGGTCGAGACGCACAACGTGGACGAGAGCCGCATCTACCTCACGGGTCTCAGCATGGGCGGCTTTGGGTCGTGGGCCCTGGCGATCCGCAACCCCGACCTGTTTGCGGCGGTCGCGCCGGTATGCGGCGGCGGCAACGCCAAGACGGTCGCGGCCATCGAGGGCGTGCCGGTGTGGAACTTCCACGGGGCGAAGGACACCGTCGTCCCTCCCGAGCAGTCTCAGGCGATGGTGGACGCCCTCGAAGCGGCGGGCGGGGACGTGCAGTACACGCTGTACCCAGAGGCGAACCACGACTCGTGGACCGTCACGTACGACAATCCAGAACTGTACGCGTGGTTCCTGAGTCACCGGAGCGGCGACTGAGCGTACGTCACAGCGGCCAAGCGATGGCGCCGCTCATCACGAGGGCGGCAGTTGCGCGATCTCGGCCCAGAATTCGACGACGCGACGAACCGCCTGCGTGAACTCGTCGAGGTCGATGGGCTTGACCACGTACGCGTTCGCGGCGCCGTCGTAAGCCGTGGCGACATCGCGGATCTCGTCGGAGGTCGTCAGCACGACGACCGGGATGCGTTTCAGGTCGGGGTCCGCCTTGATCTCCTCGAGGATCTGGAAGCCGTTCTTCCGGGGCAGGTTGAGATCGAGAAGAATCAGGTCGGGGTTGCCTTCGCCGGGACGGCCGTCGGCCGGGCGCAGCTTCGCCAACGCCTCGACGCCGTCTTCCGCGACGGTAAGTTCCGTCTCGACATCGGCGTCGGCCAACGCCTCCTGGGTGAGGTCGACATCGTCGGGATTGTCTTCGACCAGCAGTACTCGTAGGGCGCTCATTGGTATATGCCTCTTCTCGTGCGTCCTCAGACCCCCGGCTAGCGGCGCGGGATGGTGAACCGAAACGTCGCGCCCTCGCCGGGCTGTGAATCCACCCAGATGCGGCCGCCGTGGCGCTGTACGATCTTGCGGCAGATGGCGAGGCCGATGCCCGTTCCATCGTAACTCCCACGGCCGTGCAGCCGCTGGAATATCTCGAATATCTGCTCCCCGTATTCGGGTTCGATGCCGATGCCATTGTCGGCCACCGCGAAAACCCACGCGTCGTCCTGCTGTTCCGCGGACACATGCACTGTGGGGGCGTCGTCGCCACAGAACTTGATGGCGTTGCCGATCAGGTTCTGTAGGAGCTGCGCCAACTGTCCCTGGTCGGCGAGAATCCGAGGCAGGGCGTCGCGCGTGACCTCCGCGCCCACCTCGTCGATGCGCGCGGACAGGTCGGACGCCGCGCCGTCCACGACCGCGTCGACATCGGTGAGCGTGAACATCTCGCCGCGCGACCCGACGCGGGCGTAGTCCAGCAGCGACAGGATCAGCGCCTGCATCCGCTTCGTGCCTTCGACGGCGCGGCCGATGTAGCCGACGCCCTTCTCGTCCAACGCGTCCGAGTATCGCTTGTCCAGCATCTGGACGTATCGCGTCACCGAGCGCAGCGGCTCTTGCAGGTCGTGGGAGGCGACGAAGGCGAACCGTTCCAGGTCGGCGTTCGACTCCGTGAGCTGCGCGTTCAGCGATAGCGTTTGGTCATAGAGCAGGCGAACCTCCAGCAGACTGCGGATGCGCAGAAGGACCTCCATTAGGTCGAACGGCTTCGTCAGGAAGTCGCGGGCGCCGGCGCGCAGGGCCCGATAACGGATCTCGCGGTCCTGGTAAGCAGTCAGAACGAGCACGGGCAGATACCCGTCTTCGCCGTCGATGGCGCGCAACTGCTCCATCACCTGGAAGCCGTCCATGTGAGGCATGTTCAGGTCGAGCGCGACCAGGTGCGGACGCCACTCGCGGTACGCCTCCTCGACGCGGCGTGGATCGGTCAGGCTGCGGACATTGCGATAGCCGGCGTCGGCCAGCATCTCTTCCAGCAGCTCTACGTTCGCGGGCTCGTCGTCCACGACGAGGAGCTTCGCGTCCAGGATGGCTTCGTCGGCGATCAATGCGCTTCCCTCAGCTCAGCGTCGTGCCGCTTTCGGCGCCCCGAGATCAGGTGAGTATCATACCGGCCTGCGTGGCGTCGAATCCGTCGGGGAAGACCGTCGTCTTGTCGTAGCGCGCGCGCCGGAACCACGCGCCCGACAGGTCCGCGCCCTCCAGGTTGGCTCGGCACAGATTCGCCTCGGTCAGGTCGGCCCATCGCAGCGTGGCCCCACTCAGGTTCGCGTCCATGAGGCTGGCGCTGTCCAGCACCGCCCCCTTCATGGTAGCGCCCGACAGGTCCGCCGCATCCAGCGCGGCGAACCGGAGGAGCGCCGTCGTCAGGTCCGCGCTTCGCATGTCGACGCCGTCCAGGTAGGCGTCGCTGAAGTCCGCGCCGGTGAGGTCCGCTTTGCGGAACTGAGCGCCGGCGAGGGATACGCCACGCATGTTGACCCACCGCAACTCGCGTCCCGCGAAGGAGAACTTCGGATGGATCGCGTAGACGCCGCTCGCCTTCAGGTCGAAGCCCTCTGGGAACCTCGTCCGCGTGTCCACGATCGCGCCGTGCAGCCGTGCTCGGTCGAGCCTCGCATCGCGCAGGTTGGCGTGTTGCAGATACGCGCCACGCAGATCGGCCTTTCGGAGGTCCGCTCGCGACAGATCCCTGCCGTGTAGATCGAAGCCCTTCAGGTCGGCAGACGTGAGGTCGGCGCTGGGCCCAATCTGAGTCGCGCCCTCGGCAACCGGGTCGACGCGTCTGGGGAAGTGCGTGTCGCCGTCGTAGAGCGCCCCATGCAGGTCGGCCCCCTGCAGGTCGACCTGCCGCAAGTCGGACCCGCACAGGTCGGCGCCCTTGAGGTTGGCGCTCAGGAATACCGCGCCGTGAAGCGCAGCGTTGCGTAGGCGTGCGCTCTCCAGGTTTGCCTCGCGCATCGCCGCATTCTCGAGGTTCGCGTCGCTCAGCCTAACCCCGGTCATGTCGGCGCCGCGGAGCACCGCCCCTGCCAGCCTTGCCCCGTCCAAGTGCGCGTCATTCAGGAGCGCGCCCTCGAGGTCGGCGTCCCGAAGGTCGGTCATCTGGAGATTGGCGTCACGGAGGTCGGCGCGCCTCAGGTAGGCATGCCGCAGGATCGCTCCCGGCGCGAGCGTCCTCGGCGCGGTCATATCGTCGAGGTCGGCGCGCCGCAGGTTGGCCCCGTGGAGGCACGCGTCTCCGAGATCCGCGCCCTGCAGCACGGCGCCGGTCAGGTTGGCGCGCGACAGGTCTGCATCGGTAAGGCCGGCCGCGGTGAACCGAGCCCCGGCGAGGTTGGCTCCGGCGAGGATGGCCCCTGCCAGGTTGCCGCCGTGGAAGTTGGCTCCGCCGAGATCGCGTCCCGTCAGGTCCACGCCGGACAACTCGGCGTCCGCCATGTCCGCTCCCGGCCCGATGTCCGCGTTCAGCATCATGTCACCCTTTTTCAGGGGTGGGCGGGATTCCGCCCGGGCCGCCGTGTCTCGTAGTTGGTCGTTGGACGTGCGCGGAACAGGTTGCGCCGCGCCAGCGGGTGGCTGTGTCGTCATGCATCGGATTGCTCCGCCGCGTCCGCCTGCGGGTCGGCGGCCAGGAACGCGTCGATCGCCTCGACGAACGTAGGCACATCGATGGGCTTGGTAACGTAGCGCGCGAAGCCGGCCGCCAACCCACGCTCGACTTCTCGCGGCATAGCGTCGGCGGTGAGCGCCAGCACGGGTATGTCGCGCGTCTCCTCCCATGCCTGCAGTGCCTTGAGCGCCTCGTAGCCGTCCATGCCTGGCAGGTGGATATCAAGAAGGATGAGGTCGGGACGGTGGGCATGGGCGAGCTCCAGCCCCAGCCGCGCGTGGGGAGCCGTCATCAGTGTGATGTCCGGCCGTCCAGACAGGATCTCCCCCACCAGCTGGAGGTTGGCCGGATTGTCCTCGACGTAGAGCACGACGTACCCCTGCGAGACGTCAGCGGGTGTGACGGCCTCGGCGTCCGCATCGCTGCCTGGGGCGTCCTGCTCTCCAATCGGCGCGCTGGCAGCCAACGGCAACTCGACGTAGAAGCAACTGCCCTCCGACGAGGTCGTCTCGATCCCGACCGTGCCGTCCATGGCCTCCATCAGGCCCTTCACGAGCGCCAGGCCGATGCCGGTGCCCTCGACTTCAGTTGTCTCGGCGCCCAGGCGCGAGAACGGCTCGAACAGCTCACCCAGGCGCTCCGCAGGGATACCAATCCCCGTGTCGGCCACGCGCACGCGGACGCGGCTGTCCGCGATGTCCTCCCACGTAACGGAGACGGTTCCGCCCTCGCGGTTGTACTTCACAGCGTTCGACAGCAGATTCAGCAGCACCTGCCGCAGCCGCGTCCGGTCCGCGACGACGTCTCGCGGTCGTGCGTCCGCCATGCCCGTCAACGCGATGTCCCGGTCGTCCGCCAACGGCCGGATCGTCTCGGTGGTCTCCGCTACGAGCGCGTGGAGGGCCACCGACTCCGTCGAGAGCGAGAGCCGTCCGGTCTCGACGCGGGCGAGGTCGAGCACTTCGTTTATCAGTTCGAGTAGGTGACTGCCGCCGCGCAGGATGCGGCTGACGCGGTTCCGTTGCGAGTCGGTCAGTGCGCTATCCATGTCCAGCAACTGCGCGAAGCCCAGGATCGAGTTCATGGGTGTGCGGAGTTCGTGACTCATCCGCGAAAGGAACTCCGACTTGGCCTGATTCGCGCGCTCTGCCTCTTCCTTGGCGTTCCGCAGCTCAACGGTGCGTACCGCCACCTGCTCTTCCATCGTGTGCGCGTGCGCCTCGACCTGCTCATACAGCTCCCGCCGCTGTCCATCCAACGCGGCGAGGTCGGACACCATGCGGGCCAGCGCGTGGCCTACGGCGTCCTTCTCCGACTGCGGTTCCACGCGGACGGTGAGGTCGCCCGCGGCGATTTTCCCGGCGACATCCGCCGTGCCGCGAAGCGACAGCACCATCTGCGCGAAGCTCTGGGCCAGAGCGCCTATCTCGTCCTTGCGGCCGACAAGAGGCACGTCGATAGTCAGGTCGCCCTCCGCTATCCGCTGCGAGCCGACGGACATCTGTCGCAGGGGGCCCGCTATCGACCGAGTGATAAGGATGGTCATGCATGCAAGGAGGACCAGCGCTGCGACCGAACTCACAGCGATCATGTTCTGGGTTCTACGCGCGGCGCCCTGCGACCCCGACTCGCGCGCCAGGAGGCGATCTTGCTCGGTCGCCACCATCTCGAGAATGGCGGAACGCGCGGCGTTCATCGCCTCCATTCCGTCGCGTCCCGCGAGCAGCAGCGACGCCTCGGCCAGGCCGTCTGCGTCGCGCACCGCGTGCGTGCGCTCCAGCGACGTGAAGACAGCGTCCTGCGTCCGTACGAACGCCTCGAGTCGCTGGGGTAGTGTGGCGTCGTGTCGCGTCAGGCGTATGAGCCGATTGAGCGTCTCGTGGCTCTCGCGCCGGTTCGTCTGGTACTGATTGATGTAGTAGGGGTCGCCCGCGATCAAGTACCCCCGGCTCGCCGTCTCCGCGAAGTGCAGCTGGTACAGGAGGTGATTGAGTTGGTGGAGCACCTTGCGGCTGTGGAGCGTGCGCTCGGAGGAAGCGATGAGCGTACCGGTGCTTCGATATGCGGCAAAGCCGATGACGAAAAGAGCCAGTAGCGCCAGCCCGTAGCCTGCTGCGATTCGGGTCCCGACGGACCGCATCACGCCTTCCTCCCAGGTACGCACGGCGGGCGGAGGCTGGGTGTCAACGGGTTTACTTAGGGCCGCCGCTCCCGCCGGGGCCGTGATGGGCCTTAGTATAGCCATCGCAGGGGTTATGACAACGCGGGCGCCGCGGGATGGACTCGCGGCCGCTCCTTCATTGGATGCTTCGCACGTTCCGGGTATGCTCGTCCCCGCACGAACGCCAACGCGCCTGGCGACGGGCCACCCGCGGAGGGCGGCCCCGCGCCGTTGGCTCAACGAGGCAGGAGGCCACGGCATGCGGATCCGATGGGCGATGGTCGTGGTGATGTTGTCGTCGGCAGGGGCTCTGATGGTGTCCACGCCCGGCTGCGGCTCGGACGCCGAGCGCAGCGCTATCCGCGTGGGTCTGGCCGCGCCTTTGACAGGTAGCGGCGCCGTGCTTGGCGAGCAGATGCGCATGGGCGCGGGCCTCGCGATGGTGCGCCGCAATGCCAAGGGTGGCATCGGTGGCCGGCCAATCGAGCTGGTTTACGGCGACGATCGCGGTCGCGAGTCGCAGGCGGCGATCGTTGCGGAGAGGCTCGCCCAGGATCCGGGGATCGTCGCGGTAATCGGCCACTTCAATTCGGTCTGCTCATTGGCCGGGAAGCCCATCTACGGCGCGGCGGGTGTCCTCCAGTTCTCCCCGGGCTCGACGAACGTGGACGTGTGCCGCGGGTCGGACTGGACCTTCCGCAACCTCTACAGCGACGACTACCAGGGCCAGGCGATCGCACGGTACGTGGCCAACACTCTCGGATTGCAGCGGGCGGCGGTGCTCTACGACAACGATGCCTATGGCATCGGTCTCAAGGACGCTTTCGCCGGCGAGGCCGAGCGAATCGGGCTCGAAGTAGTGAGCGAATCCCCATATGCCCGGGAGGTCACGCTGGACTTCTCGGCGGCGGTAGCCGAGGCCGATTCGCTTGGAGCCGAGATCATCTTCATCTCGGGGCTCTACAACGAAGCGGCCTTGATCGCTATGGCGGCCCGTGGGCAAGGGATCCAGACGCCGTTCATCGGTGGCGACGGCGTGATATCGGAGGCGCTCGTGCGGGTTGGTGGTGATGCCGTCGAGGGAATGCTGATAATGACGACGTTCATCGTGCACCCGGACGTCGGAGGGGCCGCGGCGCAAGAGTTCGCGGAGGCGTTCTTCGAGGCGTACGACCGCACGGCGGACACATGGGCCGCGCTGTCGTATGATGCCGCGAATCAGCTATTCGAGGCGATCGAGGATGCCGGCCCCGACCGGAAAGGCATCCGTGACTATTTCGCGCGCATGACGTCGCCTGAGCGTGCGTACCACGGAGTGACGGGGGCGACCTACTTCGACGAGAACGGCGACTGCCTCAAGCCGGGGTACATCACCGTGGTGCGGAACGGGGAATATGTCCCGGCGGCAAGGCAGCTTGCCGCTCCGTAGTGTCGTACGGTCCGCAGTCGCGCGTTCACCGGCGCGCGCGTGGCAGGAGCATTCCGGCGGCCGTGGGGTCACAGCCATCTGGTAGGCGCGTTTCGAGGTCGTATCGCGCTCGCCGTAGTCGTGTGTCGGCCATCAGCGCGCCTGTCAGGTCGGCGCCGCACAGATCCGCCTCGGTCAGGTCGGCCCACGCGAGATCCGCGTCGCGCATGTCCGCGCCTCGCAGACCGGCGCCGTGGAAGACGGCTCCGCGGAGGGCGGCCTGACGCATGGTCGCGCCGGTCAGTTGCGCTACGCGCAGGTTCGCCATGGAGAGATTCGCGCGCTCCATGCACGCCTCGTCGAGCTGCGCCCCGTTGAGATTCGCCCCGGCCAGGTCGGCCGCGGTGAGGTCTGCGCCCTGCATGTCAGTTTCCTCGAGATCCCGCCACCGCAGATCGGCCTCCGGGAGTGGGGCTCGCGGGCCAATGTGGCGCCCCCCGGCGGAAGCGACGTCGAACTCCTCGGGCATCACCGTCGCGTCGTCCATCAGGGCGCCGGCCATCTGGCACTCGTCGAGGGTTGCGCCAGCCAGCACGACTCCGCGCAGGTCGGCGTCGCGCAGGTCTGCCGCGGTGAGATCGGCGCCCGTCAGATTGGCGTCTCGCAGGGCAAAGCCACGCATATCGACCCCTGCCAGAGAGGCCCCGGGCTCGACATAGACCATGCTGTATGCGGCGGGATTCCGCTTAGGCGGGAAGACCGTTTCCCGGTCGTAGATGGCGCCCGCCATCGACGTCCCCCGTAGGTTCACCCCGTGCAGATTGGCGCCACGAAGATCGGCCAGCGTTAGGTCCGCGCCGCTCAGATTGGCTCCCCGCAGGTCTGCGCCGTGGAGGCGCGCGGCCGTGAGGGTAGCGTCGCGCATCGTCGCCCCAAGCAGGTTCGCGCCGTCCGCCCTCGCTCCGGCCAGGTCCGCTCCTTCCAGCGTGGCGTTTGCCAGCCGGGCGTGACCCAGCCGCGCCGAAGACAGGTTGGCGCGCGTGAAGTCCGCGCTCCGCATGTCCGTCCATTGCAGGTCGGATGCACTCAAGTCGGCGGATTCGAGGGACGTGCCATGCAGAACCGAACCCTGCAGGACCGCCCCGCGCATGCGCGCGTCCACAAGTTGGGCCGCGGAGAGATTCACGCCGTACAGATACGCTTCCTCGAGGTCGATGCCGCCCAGGTCGACTCCGGCGAGACTCACGCGCGACAGGTTCGCGCCCCTCAGTGACGCATCCCGGAGGCCGAGTTCCTGCGGGCGTCTTCCGGCGCGGAGGGCCTCGACGATCGCGTCGGCGGTCGAGGGCTTTGGTTGCGCCTCCTGATCCCCGTGCACTGACATCCGCCGACTATCTCCTCTTCTCTGGGCGCCACCCATCCGCGTGGCCTCGTACTCTATCACAGCCACGCCCGACCGCATAGCGCGGGAGGCGCGGCCGCCTACTCACGGCCCGGCCTCCCCTGTGGCCCGGCCACACGCGAGTGGCGGGGGCGCGCGCTACGGGGCGTTCACGCCAAACACGGGCGGGAGGCCGCTGGGGACGGTCTCGGGAACGGTGAGTAGCATGGGATCAAGCAGCGTCCCGGGGTCGGTCAGGCTCTCCATGAACGCGACGAGGGCGTCCATCTCGGCGCCACTCAGGGCGAGCGGATCGCGGAGATCGGGGTGCAGCATGTCGTTGGTCACGGCGGGGTGACGAGGCTGCGCGCCGTCGTTGTAGAACTCGACGACCTCCCGGAGCGTCGCGAAGACGCCGTCGTGCATGTAGGGTGCCGTGATCTCGACGTTGCGGAGCGTCGGCGTGCGGAAGGCGTACCGGTCGCTGGGGTCGAGCGTGTGTTCCTCCCGCCCGAGGTCGTCGCCCGGGATGATATCCTTGCCCTCGCCCTCCTGTGGCACGCCCTGAACGGCGAAGCTG
Source organism: Candidatus Poribacteria bacterium (assembly GCA_002687025.1). Classification (GTDB taxonomy): domain Bacteria; phylum Poribacteria; class WGA-4E. The sequence goes on along the minus strand of NYZG01000045.1, from coordinate 405 downwards.
AAATCGCTGAACATCGGGCCGCTGTGGCACTTCGCGCACTTCGCCGTGGTGTGGAACAGCTCCAAACCGGCCAACTGCTCCGCGGTGAGAGCGGAGTCGCCCCCCTCGACATATCGGTCGTACGCGGAGTTTCGCGTGACCAGCTCTCGCTCGTAGGCCGCGATGGCGCGCCCATAGGTCGACGGGTTGATAATCGCGGCGCCCGTATAGATGTCGGCGTGCTCCGCGAACGCATCGGCGAACAGTTCCAGGTACTCAGGAATCGCGCGAAGCTTGCCGAGGACGTAGCTGAGCGACTGCTCTTCCGCGTCGTCTTCATCCCCGGGGTACGCGTCCCCGCGCATCTCGACGCGCGACCCGATCGGCCCCTTGGCCTGATCCTCCAGCCCGCGAATCCTGCCGTCT
>NYZG01000044.1 GCA_002687025.1 Candidatus Poribacteria bacterium | reverse complement strand
CACTCGTCTCGGTCGGCCTGACGTCGGAAGAGCTTGGGCGGGACGTGTCGATGAGCGTCTTCCCGGTGATGCGTGCGCGGGGCGGCTCAGCGTCGGACACGGCGGCTTCACGCGACGGCGGGTGCGCTGGACGTGCTGTCGTGATCTCCCTCGTCGACGCGCGAAACGCCGCCGGCCGTCTGTCCGACGTGTGTCGGGGTGGTCCGTCATTCTGTCACGCATGGCGCCGCGGCGTAACCGTCACGCCGGTGGCAGCGGGATTCGACGTGTAGGGAGACGCCCGGGCGTCACGCGGGCCCGCCTATCTCTCGTCCGCGGCGTGGAAGCCCGCGGCGTCGAGGCCGCGCCGGACAGCAGGGACGCGGCCGAACTGCTCCCACACCAGGCCGGAGCCGTGGTTCTCGATCATCACGGCCGCGGCGCCGACGTCGATGCCGATCACGTCGGGCGCCCAGAACTGACGGTCGATGTTCAGCGCGTCGGTAAAGCCGTACTTCCCCCACACGCGGTCGCCGTGCGTGGCCATCAGATGGCCCGCGAACGACCGCACGCGATCGGGCGTGAAAGGCAGCGAGGCGAGCGTCGCGAGGATCGCCACCGTGCCGTCGTGCTCCTCGCGACCCGGCGGCGCGGAGTACGCGCGGTAGCCGTCCGGGCCGTCGCATGCGCTGAGACCCCACAGGTCGGGGCCGTACGTGTCGTACGCGTCGGCGTTGTCGATGCAGAACTGCCGGTTCGCCAGCGTCGCGTTCACGGAGCTCTGCCAGTAGTCCCTGCCATCGCCGTCGACGATGCCACGGAAGTCGACGAACGCCTGGCTGAATTGATGCGTGAACAGCGGCCCGACGCGGTAGGTGCGATAGCCGGCGTATTCACCTTCGGGACGGCTCCACGCGTTCCACGCCTCCGCGGGTATCGGATGCGTCGGCGAACCGATGGCCAGCAGATACAGGATCATGTGCTCGGAGTACGAGTCCCACCGACTGCGGAGGAAGCCCGACTCCGGCTTCCAGCCGTGGCATAGGGTCATCGACTCCGGCTTCTCGCCGCCGTCCGTCAGCATCCACGGGAAATCGACGCGCTCGTATATGTCGTTCGCGAGCGTCTCGATCTCGCCGCCGAAGTACGCGCCCGCCGTCAGCGCTCCCGCGAGCAGCAACGCCGTGTCGATGGACGACAGTTCGCAATTCCACACGCGTTCGCCGGTTCGCATGTCCACGAAGTGGTAGTACCAGCCGTGTTCGTGGGGCATGTCGCGCAGAAGGTAGGTCAGGGTGACACGGGTCTGTTCCCTCGCGCCGGCCGCGGAGCGCCATCCTCTCTCCGCGGCGATCGGCAGCGTGGCGAGCCCGAACCCGGTCGCGGCAAGACTGCTGACGGTGTAGGAGTCGTCCTCGAAGTTGGCGGCCCGGTCCTTCACAAGGCCGGTGCGTGGGTCGGCCTCGGCCCGGAAGTAATCCGTAGCGCGCTGTTGGTAATGCAGGAGCAGGGCGTCAGGGTCGGCGGCGGGTGGCAGCGCGAACGCGCCGACCAGGAACGCCAGAGGCCACGCGACCGGCATGGGCTAGGTCCAGAGGAAGTACTCGTGGACGAAGGCGAGATTCGCGGCCGCGGCCGCGACCGTGTCCGCGCCGTGCGGCGTGTCGACGACGACGTATCCGTCGAAGTCGATCTCGTCCAACGCCTCGACGATCGGCTGGTAGGCGACGGTGCCGACGCCCAACGGACAGAGCGAGCCGCCCGCGTCGATGTCGCGCAGGCGGACCTGCGCAACCGCGCTGCCGAGAGCGCGGATCTCCGCCGCCGGATCGCGGTTGGACAGGACGGAATGCGCGATATCGTGTTCCACACGCACCGCCTCGGAGCCGATGTCGTCGAGCAGCCGCAGGATCACCTTCGTATCCGCCGCGGAACGGATGTTGATCCCCAACCCGCCGCTCTCCGCGGCCGGCGCGGCCTCTCGCAGGGCTTCGGCGACGGTCTTCTGGCGGACGCGCCCGAACGGCTGGCCGCGGCCGTCCAACGGCACGACTACCGCCCATGTTCCCAGGGCCGCTGCCCGCGGGATCAGCGCGTTGAGCACCTTGCCCGCGCCTTCGCGAACCCGCGCGTTTGGATGGGCGAGGCCCATCGACTCGAACCGTTCGACGTTGATGCACGGGATGTCGAGCCGCGTCGAGTTGCGGTGGTCCAATATGCCGCGCAGGCCCGCGCGGGTCCATATCGGGTGCTCTCGGGTGTTCCGTCGACCCATCGTGACATCGATGCCCGTGAACCCAAGGTTCTTGGCGATGTCGAACGTGCGGTCGAGCGCCTCGTGAAGCGCTGAATCACGGATGGCCGTCTTCATTGTTCCGGAAGTTCCTCGACATCTTGCGGGAGTATGTCCCGGCTACCGGCCTCCCCGTGCAACTCCGCGACGCATGAGCCACACAGATGATGATGGTAGCCGGACATGAACTGCCTTTCGACAAACGCCTCTGTGCGGTCCTCTCGACCGCACAGGCTGCATTCCTGCATCTGCTCCGCTTCATCATCCTCGGTCGCCGCGCGACGGCGACGACTCGATGCCGCGAGCAAGAGGAGCATCAGGGCGAAGAAGCCGACGACACACCAGTGGAAGATCGGCATCGGTCACACGCCATCTCGGCGTTCACCTACTGCTACGTCCAGACTAGTAGCCCAGCGACAGCCCGAGCTGGATGTTCGTCTTCTGGATCGTCTCGAAGCCATCCTCGTCCTTGCGTTCGCGGAATCGAAACTCTCGCGTTACCAGCACCTGCACGGGACCGGCGATGTTGTACGCCACCTCGACGATGAACAGCGACTTCTCGTCCAGATCCACNAGATCTTCCAGGAACGACTCGTCGTCGCTGCTGGANATGCCACGCTTGATGTAGAACGCGCGCAGATCGACCTCCTGGATCAGGTCNGTNTCCACCAGCCGCAGNCCGAGNTTCGGGTCNGAGTTGGGCCCNTCNCCGTCGTAGTCCTCGTAAAGGCCGCTCAGGTGGACCTGGTCCAGNACGTTGAGCNACGCCTTCCCGAATATGCCCNTGGTGGCGTCGTTCGCGGGATTGAACTGGATNCCCTGCACGCCGCCGCCGAGAAGGTCCGCGTCGGTGCGCGCGCGCGCCTCGTAGTTGTAGTCGAACAGCGACGGCTCGAACCCGGCGTCGAACGTGCGGTACTCGAGCTTCGCGTGCAGCTTGGACACCTCTAGCCCGATGCCGACGGCGTTTCCGCTCACGTCCTCGGACTCGCCGCCCAGCACGGGCAGCGACTCGAACGCCAACTCGTCGTACACCTCGACGAGCAGGCTGTCCGTCGAGATGATGGGGATCGACGCGTCGAGCGCGTAGGTCTGCAGAGCGTCTTCATCCTCATGGACCGGTATCGGGTCGACATCCGTGAGATAGGAGGCGCCCACGGCCAGGCGATTCAGGATGGCCGTCTCGATGTTCGCCAGGCGCAACGGACGGAAGTACGCCCGGGCGCCGAACAGCTCGGGGTTGTCGATGTTATTCAGCACCGACTCCATCCCCCACACGCGGCGGTTGACGTTCACCCGCGCGCCGCGGCGGTCGAGGTTGGAGTATCCCTCCATCAACATACCGTGTCCGATGCTGACGTCGAACAGCTCGCCGTACAGGGCGTAGAAGGGGGATCGCGGGTATGCCCATCGCACGTATCTTACGGAACGCAGGAACGATCCGAACGAGTCCCACTCCTCGCCGTCCTCGGTGAGGAGCTTCGTGCCGTCCTCGTTCTCGGGGGCGCCGATCAGGAGCACGCCCTTCATCCCGATCCCGAGCCTGCCGAAGCTCAGGTCTGGCCGCAGATCGACGCGCCAGTACGGGTCGCCGTCAATGACCGTCAGGCCCGTGAAGGCGGTCATCCTCGCTGGATTGAGTTCCTCGACCGACGGCGACATGTTGCGAAGGTCGCCCACGGACAGCTGCGCGCGCGCTGCCATACCAACGGCAATCATCAGCCCACACGCAAGCGCGAGCCGTGCCTTTGCGGGATACATCGTAGCTCCTCCAGCGGATTGCGCCTGTCCGGCTACTATCATCTAACGACCGACCGCGTTTGGGGATACACGAAAGGCGGTCACCGCTTCACGGCCCGAAGCAGCAGCGCCGCCACGCACGCAAAAACCACATTCCCTATCCACGCCGCCGACGACGGCGGAATACGTCCGTTTTCACCCATCGCCTCGAAGGTCGCGATCGCCAATCCCCAGTAGACGAAGCTGATGAGCATGGTAGCGGGAAATCCCGCCGCGAGGGCGAATCGCCCGAACTGCAACGACAGCGGCACGGCCAGGAGCACGCCCACCAACAGAGCGAACGAATAGGCGATGTTGTGGTGGAACCGCACGATTTCACGACGGACGGGGAATCCGGCGCGCCTCTTGAACGCGATCACCTCCCGCAGTTCCGCGAACGTCATCTCCTCCGGCTTGCTGGCCGCGGCGATCAGGGTCGCCGGATCGGTGTCTAGAGGTCTGTGCAAGAGGGTGAACGCCTCGAAGCTGCTCCTGCCGTTTCCGTCGTACCGACGCTGCCACCCGCCGTTCAGCTCCCAGGACGTATCGGTCCAGCCGGCCGTACGGGCGTATATCTCGTTCCGGAGCTCGCCGCCGTTCATCTCGTAGAACGTCAGCTTGTATGCGCTGCCGCTGGCGACATTCAGTTGGGCGATGAAGCAGAGAGCCCCGCCCGACTCGCGGTACACGATGTGCTGGTCGCTCTCAATCTTGCGCGTCTGACCCATCTGGGCGGCCGCGTGCGTCGCGGGCGCCACGATCCGGTCGGTGAACACGAGCGAGATGACGCAGCACGCGAATGTGAAGATCGCGATGGAAGCCACGAGCCGTAGCAGGTTCGTACCCGAGGCGCGGAATGCCGTGATTTCGTTCGCGCGGAGCAGACTGCCCATCGTGAGGAACGCGCCGAGAATCCCAGCGTAGGGAACCACCTCCATCACCCGCGCGGGCGCGTGGAGCGCGAACAGCTTGAAGGCGTCTGCCAGCGACGCGTTCTCGTCGAGGAATATCGACCCCAGCTCCCGGTCGCTCAAACGCACGGTCAGGATGAGCGCGACCTCGAACGAGAACGCGGCCAGGAAGAGCGTCGAGAACTTCCGCAGCACGTAACGGTCGAAGATCGACATCGGCGCGTAGGCCACGGCCAGGCCGAGTAAGACGCACGGAAGCAGCACGAAGAGGAGTAGGTCGGAGATCATCGGCGCAGCATCTGTCGGGTCAGCGCTCCTGCGATGATGAGGACAAGGAAGTTCGGGAGCCACGCGCCAAGCCAGGCAGGCATCGACCCCTGCGCGCCCACCGTCTCGCCGACGCGCAGGACGGTGTAGTACACGATGATGAGCGGCAGCCCGTACACCAAGCCGACCATGAACCCGCTACGTCTCGTGATGACGCCCATCGGAACGCCGACGAGCGTGAATGCGAGACACGCGAACGGGATGGTGAACTTCTTGTGCCACTCGACGGCGGCGCGCCGGTAGGATCGCTCCATGTTGGCGCGCATGATCCCGGACGTCTCGGTGGACAGCCGTACGCGCAGACCGCTCATCTCGTCATTGAGCTTCTTCTGACTCATTGCGCGGTAGTGCTTGAAGGTGTATTTCGAGCGGTCGACCTCCTCCTCCAGGGGGATGTAGATGATCTCCCGGGCGAAGCGATTCCGCACGACGGTCGTCAGTTGGTCCGACTCGCGCTCGTACGACACGCCGTTCAGCAGCGTCAGGGCGCCGCGTCCCTCGTGCAGGCCGACGGTCCCCTCAGAGGCCAGGCTGAAGCGTGGGTGTCCGTCGCGGAAGTCGTCCCAGACGCGCACGTTCACAAGACGGCCCGAGACGGGGTCGGTCCGCTCGTAGAACCACACGATGCCCGCGGTCTCGAGCGATCGCATGATGGTGCCCTCTTCCAGAATCATCGCGGGATTCTGTCGGGCGATGTCCGATCGCAGCCCAAGATGTTTGTTGTTGCCCCACGGCACCGCGTAGTCGATGAGGAAGTAGTCCATCACCATGAATGCTGCCCCCACCATCGCGACCGGCAGGATGAGCTGGTGCGCGCCGATGCCGCTCGCGCGCATGGCGGTGATTTCGCCGGTGAAACCCAACTGTCCCAAAGCCATCAGCATGCCTACGAGCAGCGCAATAGGAATGGCCAGGACGAGAATGCCGGGCAGCACATAGCCGACGAGCTCCGCCATGTACCAAAGACTGACGTCCTTGCGCACGAACTCCTTGGTCAGAAGGAAGATGCGTCGAAGGACGAGAAGCGATGTCGTGGCGGCGAGGGCCATGAAGAAGTAGAGGGCGAATTCCCGGAGCACATATCGCGTGATGATTCGCACTGAGTGCTCGCGCGTGGTCAGGCTAGGGCGGAAACGGACGCCCAAGAAGTGTAGGATACGGGACGCAGGTCGGGCAATGCGCCTGGTGGCGTCCTCCGCGCCATCGTGGTAATGATAAACGACCGGATACGCGATCGCGACGACAGGAGGCCAGACGCATGGAATCTCCGCGCCGAACGCGTCGAGCAATTGCGATCACCGCGGCCGCATTCGCTCTGTGTGTGACGGCCGCGGGAATGCCGCCCCAAGGCCTCACCGTGAGCATCGCTGCCGACCCGCCATCGGGAGCCGCCGTGCTGCCCGTAACCTTCCGCGCTACCGTCGGCGGCGTGACCGGTGGCGCGCCCCTCGTGCTCTGGGACTTCAACGACGCTGACGGCATCCAGGTGGACGGCTTCGGCGATTCGATCTCCCATCCGTTTGGGCACGCCGGGACATACGTCGTCACGGCGACGGCGTGGGACGACGCCGGGGCCAGCGGCGCGGCGACGACGACCGTGCGCGTCGAGGCGGGAACGTACGCCCTCGCGGCGCCCATCGAGGTGCGCAACTCCTCGTTCCCCGTAGACGACCCGCTCGTCATCGAGGGATTGGAGTTCGCCGCCGCGGAGCAGTGGGGAGTCCTCCTCGACAATGTCGAGAACGTGGTCGTCCGCGACAACTGGTTCCACGACTGCGTTTCTGGGCTGATGCCCATTGAGGTCGTTGGCGACTCGCGTGGCATCACCATCGAGCGGAATCTCTTCGAGGACAACAACGGCGGGATTCTCGCCCCGTGCAAGGACGTGACCGTCGGGTACAACGTCCTGGAGCGCACGAGCTACGTGTGGGGCCAGTGGAGCCCGGCGATATACCTCGCGGGCGGCAGCGGCACGGAGAACGTCCTCGTTGAGGGGAACGTCGTGCGCAACACGGGACCGACCTACGAATACGATCGACGTGACGTGACCGAGTTCATTACGGCGATCGGCCCGATCGCCGTCGGCGGCATCAACTGCGTGATCCGAGGCAACCTCGTCGTCGAGGCTCTGGCCGGGATCGCCGGCCACGGCGACCTCCCCACGATCGGTGAATACGCCCGCGACATCGTGATCGAACGCAACGTGATACGGAACTCCTTCCCCTGGGTCGAGCCGGGGATCAGCCTGGATCTGGTCAGCGGAGGGAGGATGGCGAACAACTACGTCAACATGGCGTGGCGGGAAGCGATGCGCTCCAGCTCCAGCCACGACATCGTCATCGAGGACAACGTGCTGCTCGGGCACATCCTGTTGCTGGACACGGATCGGACCACCGTGCGGCACAACACGGTGGTCTTCGATCCCAACGCGGCGACGGAAGGGCCACCGTATGTCGCCCCCGCGAACACCTTCGGCATCGTTGGCGGCGATTCGTACGTCGACAGCATCCAATCCCAGGGCGACTGGCACGCCATCGAGGACATGGCCGTCACGGACAACCTCGTCAGCGGCACGCACGAAGGCATCCGACTGACCGAAGTCCCGAACGCACGGGTAGACCGCAACGCCATCGCCTACTGGGAGCCCGACGGATACGCCGGGAACAGGGGCGTGTACATCCGCGTGCTCGATCACACCGACACGGCGCGTGTTGGATCGGGCAACGCGATCGTGCATCCGACCTTCGCCGATCCCGAGGCCGGCGCGTATCTGCCCGTCGGTGACGAGCGGACGATGACGATGGCGGGCGACGGTGGCCCGGTGGGAGCCCGGCTTGGGGCGCCGGCACGCGTCAGCGCGCCGATCACGGAGCCCGCATACGAAGGGGCCGAGGCGCTACGCAACGGCGGCGGCGAGGACAGTGTCGCGGACCCGTGGTGGCTGCACACCAGCGCCGTGGCCGAGGGCCAGGTGCGTTCCGTTGCGTCGGCGGATTTCGACGGCGTGACCGTCCTGCCGCACTCCGGCGACCGGTTCCTCCTCGCCACGGCGACCGTTGAGGCGATCGACGGCTGGGGCATGGCCGCCCAATACCAGGAACGGCGGCGCTTACATGGGAACCGCGACGACATAGACGCGGGGTCCGCCGTCTTCCGGCTGGACGGCTACTACTGGTCCCGCAACGTCGACCCGCCGCCGGGGATCATGCCGGACATCGACTTCTTCGACAGCGCCGGACAGAACATCTACACCGCCACCGGGCACGGTTTCGAGTTGGCAGCCGCAGGTGGCGGCTGGAATCGCCTCACGTTCCAGGGGCAGACACCGCCCGGCGCCCGCAGCGCCAACGTCCGCATCATGGCGAGCTTCGGCGGGCATGTCGGTGTCTACGATGTCGCCTTCGCCATGGACGACGTGAGTCTCCGCATCCTCACCGAGCACGCGCCGGATTCCGGGCCGACGACCATATGGGACGCATCTCTGCACGCGGGCATCAACCTCCTGCACGTCCCCGTGCGACCGTCGGGGCTCACGCGCGTCGGCGACCTGTTCGCCATGCTGGGCGGGCAGGAGTCCGTGAGTGTAATCGTCTGGCTGAACGATTCCGGCCGGTTCGTCGCGTTCACTCCCAACACAGACATGGCATCTCCGGCAAGCGGCGTCCTCGCCGACCACATGGCGACGCTCGTTTTCATGAACCGCTCGACGGTCGTCAGGCTCACGGGAACGGCGCCGTCGCCGGACGTACCGTTGCGACGGGGCCTCAACATGATCGGCGTGCCCCGCAGTCACGATGTGGCGACGCTGAGCGAGCTCATCGCGAAGTCCGACGCCATCGCACGCGTCATCCGCGAAGACGGCGGCAGGTTCATCGCCGCGCCGCCGGACGACTATGTCGTGCTCGGCGGGCGTGGCCTGATCGTCATGGCGAACCGCGACGCCACCCTTACGTTCGACGGGTACCCGTGGGACAGCGATGTCCGCGCGACGCCGCACTCAGACCCGTCGACGACCGGGACATGGACGCCCGTGCTCGTCGTGGAGGGCATTGCCGACGACGACCTGGCGTTGCGGTTCGAGGTCGCCGAGACGGGTGATGTCGCCTCGCCTGACCGGCCGCGCGGCCGCTTTGCCGTAGTCCTGGCGAACATCGCGAGGGGTTACGCGGCCGGCGACACGCTCACGATCGGCGCCGCCGGGCTCGGCACGAGCACGGCCCTGCGACGCGTCCTCACGACCGAGGACGTTCGGCTGGCGCGTGTGAACCTCGGGACGCTGACGGCTGCCATGCTGTCACGTTCGCCCGGCCTGATGCAGAACTACCCGAACCCCTTCAACCCGGAGACGTGGATTCCGTTCCGCCTCGCCGAGCCCTCCGAGGTCCGCATCACGATATACGATGTCGCGGGTCGGCGCGTGAAGGAGTGGGACATGGGTCGGCTCGACGCCGGCTCATACGCCACGCGCGAGGGGGCGGCGTACTGGGACGGGCGAAACGCCGACGGCGAAGGCGCCGGTTCCGGCGTGTATCTGTACCGACTCGATGCCGGGGCCGTGAACGAAACCGGGCGCATGGTGCTGCGCAAGTAGCCGTGCCACAACGGGTGTGGTCATCGGCAGTTGGTGAGTGCGGTTTGCTCTGTGGCGAGGATGTGGCAGCGTCCTGAAAGTGTTCTGGCAACCGACGCCCGAGGGACGCCGAAAGGACGCTGCCATGCAGGAATCATACGCCCGAGCGATCTCGGCCGCCAGCGCTGTCTTGCAGGCAGCGGTTCTCGAGTGCGAGGAGGATTTGCCACGTCGCGCGCGTGACATGGACGGAGTGCTTCGGCTCCTTGCACAGGCGGTCGCCCTGGACGCGCACCGCGGGATCATCGATCACGTTTCCCGGGAAGTTGTGCGCGATGCGAAGGCGCCTGGGATGACGGTGCACCGCCGCCGACGCGTGAGCTACCGTAGCCTCTTCGGTCGCATGGACGTGGACTCGCCGTATCTCTATGATCCGCGGACGGGACGGTCGTCTCGCCCGGATCGGAAGATCATGGGCATTCGAGCAGGCGACAGCAGCAACACCCTGGAGCGCGCGCTATCGGACTTCGGCATCAAGGATTCGTTCCGTCAAGCTGCGGAACGGTTCGAGGAACACTACGGTTGGACCGTGGAGCGAGGCTGGGTGCGCCGGGTGACTCAGAAGGTCGCCCGCGAAGCCTACGCGTGGGAAGAATCTCGCCTGGCTTCGGAAGAGACCGCGTTCTCGGAGAACCTGGCGACGCGACCGGGAGTCGACCGGATGTTGACCGAGCAGGACGGCAGCATGCTACGCACCGGCACATTGTCCGCGACCCCCGGCGACGAGACGACCCCGACGCGCCGTCTTCCTCGCCGCCGCCGCGAGGAGCAATGGCGGGAGACGCGTGTCGGGTTGGCGCGCCGGCTCGACGAGGACGACGCCGTCTACGTTGCGCGCATGGACACCTATCCCGAGGTGACCTGGCGTCTCTTTCTGTTGGCGGTCTCGCGTGGGCTGTCCGCACGCAGCGAGACGGTCTGCATTGGCGACGGAGCCAACGGTCTGATGGAGGAGATGCTCTCGCAGTTCCCCAACGCCAGCTACATTCTGGACCGATTCCACCTGGCAGGACACCTGCATGAGACTGCCGAGGAGATGGGGCTGGACGAGCAGGACCGAGCCGAGTGGGTAGAGCGCCGGATGGAGCAGATTGACCGGGGAGCGGTCAAGCGCGTGGTCAGGGATCTCTACTCCTACGAGGGTTGTGGGCAGGAGCGTGCGAAACGGCTGGCAGGTTACTTACACCGCTTTCGCGACTGCGTGCACTACGACGCGTATCGCGAACGCGGATTGCCCATAGGCTCGGGCGAGGTGGAAAGCGCGCACCGGTCGATACCGCAGAAGCGCCTGAAGATTCCCGGGGCATGTTGGCATCCCGACACCATCAACCCAATGCTGACCCTACGCGTCATACGTGCCAACCGACACTGGAACGACTTCTGGGAACAGAACCAAGCGGCATGAACCAACAGGCAGTGACCACGCCCTGCCACAACGGCTCGCGCTTTGCACGGCGGCCTCCACGTCAGGGCGTGGCCGACGGTTTGCGGACCGGCCCGCGTCGGGGCGTGTCCGCAACCCAAACGTCGAGGTTCGCATCCGACCAACTGATGGATGACTGCATGTGCCGCGTCGTCAGGGACGTGCTATATGCCCGGACTGCCGCCACCGAGACCGATGATAACACGCCGCACATGTGAGCGGCGCCATGCCGGGTGTTGGCAACCCACGCCGATATCGTCAGTGCTCGGGGTCGCCATCGGGGATCTCAGACAGCAGGCCCGCCGCCTTGGGAGGGTCGTCCCCAACCCGCCGGGCACGATCCTCCCCGGACAGTTCCGGGTAGAACCGGTAGTAGTCCGCAGTGCCGAATCCACGCTTGATGGCCTGGAGTCGCTCCGCGCGCTCACGACATGCGACCCGCGCGGCCTCTTGGTCGCCGATGAGAAGGGCGTAGTGGTTCGCGGATAGCGCGTAGCCGTCGGCATCGCGTAGCGCCAATGCGACCTCGAACGTCTCGCCCG
>NYZG01000043.1 GCA_002687025.1 Candidatus Poribacteria bacterium | reverse complement strand
AGAACTACGCCGGTCTCGTGAAGTTCGCCTGCGTCCTCATCTGGACCCGCATATGGCATCGACTCAAGAGCGAAAACGCGGATTGAGATAGTCTCTAAGCCACTACGGCAAGACGAAGACCTCCGCCGAGCAGTACCTGCGCGACCACGCGCCGACCATCGCGTACCGCTTCGCGACGGCGTTCGGCCTGTCTCCTCGGTTGCGCCTGGACCTTCTCATCAACGACTTCGTCCACAAGGCGGTCGTCAGCAGGTCGCTCATCGTCTACGAGCACCATTTCATGCGCACGTTCATCCACGTTCACGATATGGCGCGCGCGTTCTGCTTCGCTCTGGACAACGCCGACGAAATGCTGGGCGAGGTGTACAACGTCGGGTCGGACTCGATGAACCACAGCAAGCAGGAGGTGTGCGAGCTCATCCGGGAGCGCGTGCCGGGCTTCTACCTGCACTACGCGGAGATCGGGCAGGACGCCGACAAGCGCAACTACATCGTCGCTTACGACAAGATCGTCCGGCTGGGCTACGAGACGGCCGTTACCGTGCCGGAAGGCATCGACGAGCTGGTCCGCGGCCTCGAAGCCGTGCCGTTCCGCGAGGAATACCGGAACACCTGATGCGTCGGGGGCCGCGAATGCGATCCCCGAGCAGACGACGGTAGGGACGCGGCGCGGGGGACGGCCTCCTTCCCTTCCCTTCGCTGTGTTCGCGGTCACTGGACCGTCGAGACTCGCGTGTGCCACGCGCGGACATCGCCGCCCTGTGAGCGCTCACGTTGTGTTTCCAAGGGCGTTCCCATGCGCGTGAGCGTATGGGTGCTCGCGCCACTGCTGCTGGCGCAACTGTCGCTGCCGACGGTCGTGCTTTGCCGTGGATCGGACGGGGCACGTCGCGCTCGAATGGAGCCGCGAAGGGCTGTAGGCGCGCGCGTCGCGACGCCTTGCCGGCGCCGGCAGGCCGGTCGGCGCCCGCTGAAGCGAGAGTAGGCCCAGTGCGTCGCGCCACGCAGATGGGACGCCTCCACCTACTCAGGACGTAGAGGGCGCGCGTGACACACTTCGCGAGCAACTGCCCATCGCCGTCGTGCGGCAAGGCCGCGCCAACGCTCCGGCCTTCGGCCGCTGGGGGAACGAATTCGCTGCGCTTGATACGGCGAAGCGTGACCCGGAGGGCACATGCAGCCTGCTAGGCGCCCACGGCCCGCGCCACACCCAGGAGCGCAAGGGCGCCTCCGAAGACGCATACAACGGTCGCGCCTGTCGGCAGATCCCAGAGGTAGGACATGCTGCATCCGGCTACGCTGACAACGCCCCCCAGGAGCCAGCCATACGTGAGCCGTGCTCGGAGTGTGGTCGCGAACAGAGACGCCGCGACAGCGGGCACGATGAGGAAGCAGAACACAAGCAGCACGCCAGCGATGTGCACGGAGCGTGTCACGACCACGCCGAACATTGCGTAGAATGCGAAGTCCCATGCCCGTATGTTGTATCCACGGCGCGCGGCCTCGTCGGGATCGTAGGAAATGGTCAGGAAGCGGTCTCGCCAGACCCAGTGCAACAGGCCGACGGCTCCGTACAGCGCCGTTGTTACCAGAATGTCCGACCAAGAGACCCACAGGATAGAGCCGACCAACAGCGCCTCGATTTCTTCGGCTCCGTGGGGAAGCCTGTTCATCACGAGGATCGTAGCCGCCGCTGCTACGGCGTAGGAGATTCCGATGACCGCTTCCTGAGACACCTCGTGGTTGCGCGTGCGTGTTATCGCGAAGAGCCCCGCGCCCACCAGCGTGGCTCCGAGGGCAACCGCGTACGCCATCGGGCTGTCGTGGTCAAGTCCGGCCACCGCGCCGACCGCTGCCCCGAGCGCAGCGACCTGCGCCAGCGCCAGATCGACGAATATGACTTGCCGTGCCAGCACATGCGCGCCCAGGTACGTATGGATGCCCACGAGGGCTAGACAGGCGGCGACGGGCGCAGCCATAACTGACAGGAATTCCACTATGGCTTCCCGCTTCTGACGGCTTCGAGGGCGGACACGATGCGTTCGAACAGATCGACGTACTCCTGCACGTCGTCGAAGGCGTCCACAGAGGCGGGTAACACAAGCAGATCGGCCTTGCCGCGATCCGCCAGCGACTTCCCAGACCTAGTGGGGTTGTAGTGGGCCAGGACGACAGTTCGGATGCCCTCTGCCTGCATCTGATCCACGAGGCGAACGAGGTGACGAGGCCCGGCAGGGATGCCAGGCTTCTCCTCAATGTAGTTCGCCACATGCACGCCCGCCCATTCGGCGAGATACGACCACGTGCGGTGGAACGCGATGAGCGACACCGGACCGGCGCCGCTCAGTCGCTGCTCCCACTCCTCCGTACGCTGGGCAAGATCGGATGTGAAGCGCGCCAGCGCCGCATCGTAGTCGTCGGCATGTTGCGGATCAAGTTGGCGCAGCCTCTCGACGACACTCCCAGCCACAAGCGCCCCGTTCCGCGGATCAAGGAGATAGTGTGGGTTCCCCTGTGGATGGATGTCCCCCTGTGACCGGTCCACACCACCCTCCGGGACCTCGAGTTTCTCCACCGCCAGCGAGGCATCGAGCAAGCCTGCGCTGCCCGGCGTGATCGCGCGATTGCGTGCGCCTTGGATAAGCAGTGGAAGCCAGGCCACCTCGAGCTCCAGGCCGTTGTAGATGAGCAATTGCGCGCGATTCACTTTCCGCACGTAGCTGGGCTTTGCCGCCACGTAGTGTGGGTCCTGGGAGCCCTTCGCGATTGCGTACACGTCGACGTGCGACCCGCCCACCGCGCGCGTAAGGGCTGCGAGATCCGGCGTGGTCGTTACGACGCGCAAGGCAGCCTGCGCCTGCACGCCGACGAGACACAACGCGCACACAGCCATCGCCGTCATCAGTCTATGCATGGCGCGGTCCTTTCACGAATCAATACGCATGCGCCGGATGCGATCCGATGGTGAAGTTGTATTGCAGAGCCACGCGATGGTCGGTGTCTTCGTCGCCTGAGAACGTAGCGCCGTACTGCAGGCGCAGCGCCTGGAATTCCGTAGGCACGTAGGCGATCAGGCCGCGCACGCGCCGGACCGTCGGATCATCCCCGGCCAGCCAATCTCCCGAACCCTGTACCCACCACCGCCTCGTCACCCGCACGCGGGCAACGACCTGCCCACCGTGGCGTGTCGCGCCGCCTACGTCGCCCCGCAAGTACTCGATCTGTAGCGTCAGAGCCTTGTGCCGCTGAGCTTCCAGGGGCAGCCACTTCAGTGTCGCGTCCGCTCCCACGACGTTGGAGCGGGCAGAGAGTTCTTCGTGCCGTCCAGTTAGTCCAGATGCCCCCACCTCGAACGTAGTGGCGTCGTTCAGGTCCACCAGACTGCGAACGCGCCCCAGGAAGGCGACATCCTCCTCGGCCTCCCCAGAGAAGAGCGCTGGGTTGTCTCCGTTGTAGACGCCGGCGACGATCTCCGTGTACCAGTCGGTCGGGGCCAGCCAACTGACCTCGGCGCCCACTTCGTTGAGACCTTCCTCTCCAAACAGCGTCTCGTGCGCCATGGGGCGCTCAATGAACGGGTAGCGATGCGTGTGCAGCGGATTGTGCTTGCCAAAGGAGCCCAGGAACTTGCCTGCTTTCAGTGCCAGGTTGCTCGGGAGGCCGACTGTAGTAACGAACGCTTCCTCCAGTTCCGTCTCTGAGACACCGTGCGTCGCGAGCGTTAGGTCCGCTTTCACGTGTGGATCGACGAACGAAGTCATCCGGAGTTCGAACTCCTGCACCCTTGCGCCCGGGCTTTCCGCGCCATGCTCATCGGCGTCGGCTGCGTGGCGTTCGTCCGGTTCGTCCAATGCGTCGTGACGCGTAGCTTTCCCCACGAGGTAGAGGACGTTGGCACTGAGGGCGGGGTTCGCAGCCCTGGAGACTCCGGTGGCTGTCGAAGACTGGGCATATACAGTAGACGACAGGAGCAACAGCGTGAGCGCGCCCGCTCCGGCGAGGCGGCACAGGGGCATACAGAATCCTTAGCATCTTCTGCGTGTACGTAGGTAGGTAGGTAGACACCGACAGCAGCGTGAAGCGGACCGCACGATCAGAAGGCTAGAGCACGGGTGGGGAGCGTCCCGACGCGTGAGAGAGAGGCGCGCTGCGAAGGGCGCGCGCGCGCGGCAGAGGGAATGTCACGGCCACCAAGCGGCAAGCAATAAGCAGGGCCGCCACTGTGACAGTGGTTTCGATGGCGTGGTACAGGAGACAGAAGACGCAGTGGTCCGCGTGGTCGGGGTGGGCCGCAACGTGCGCCGGCGCGACCACCATCGCAGGTAGCAGCAGCAAGATCAGGAGGACCATGGCAAATACTGCTGGCGGCGTCCGCCTCATGCCCACACTCCGTCGATCGTCTGCGAGGTAAAGGCCTGCACAACACGATAGCACGGCCCACGAGGCCTCGGGAAGGCTACGGAGCGAAAGTCGGCCTCCGGCATGCCGCTCCGTTCGGCACTCGGCCCGCGGCTCGGGTCGGAGTTCGTGCCGCGCCTCAACAAGGGCGACCTGCTCATCCGCGCGACGATGGCGCCGTCCATCTCGTTGGACGAGGCGCGGGACACGATCCTGCGGGTGGAACGGCCTAGGCGCGGTTCCCCGAGATAAGGCGGCTCGTTTCGCGCGTCGGGCGTGGGGAGGTCGAGGCCCATGCGGGCCCGGTGAACAATGCGGAGATCTTCGTCGCACTGAAGCCAGAGGAGGAGTGGACATCCGCCGGGGTACCTGACCACGTGGGATGGGCAGTTCAAGCTGCAGCAGGAGGCGAACCGACGGCTACGCATCGTAGTGCCGGTGACGCTGTTCCTCGTGTTCCTGCTGCTGTACTCGGCGTTCAACTCAATGCGCAGCTCGGTGCTGATCCTGCTGAACATCCCGCTGGCGCTCGTCGGGGGCGTGGCGGCGTTGGCGTTCACGGGGCAGAACCTGTCGGCGCCGGCGTCGGTGGGGTTCATCGCGCTCTTCGGGATCGCGCTGTCGAACGGGATGGTGCTCGTGACGCTGCTGAACCAGTTGCGTCGCGAAGGGCGCGCGCTGGACGAGCTGTGCACAGAGGGAGCGTGTCTGCGTCTGCGGGCGGTTCTCATGACCGCGTCGACCACGAGGCTGGGGCTGATCCCCCTGGCGTTGGCGACCGGCACGGGCAGCGAGGTGCAACGCCCGCTCGCCACCGTGGTGATCGGCGGGCTGACCACGTCGATGCTACTGACGCTGTTGGTAATTCCGGCGGTGTATCGCTGGTTTGCCGTACCGGTGGAGGGCGTGCCCGACGGCGCTTCCTGACGCTGCCAACGGGCCGGAGCCGCGACCGCTGTCCGGCCCGCGTAGGACTGTGTGGGACGATCGCGCGGACGGCATCTTACGCCGCAGCGGGCACAGCAAACCCCGCGCGAGGCGGGGCTCACCGATCTGCGTGGTTCAGCGGGACTTGACGCTCGCCCAAGTGGTGGTGGCCTTGCCGTTGGGGTCGACCGCCTGCGGCAGTGGGCCGAACTCCATGATGATCTCCACTTCCTCCTGTGTGAGGCCGCGCTTCCACAGGTTCAGGTCGTCCATCATGCCGGTGAACGGCCGGTTGTTGTCGATGTTGTAGCCGACACGCGCGCCCTTACCCCAGTCCCCGGCGATGTCCGCGCCGGCGGCGCCTACGCCTTCTTCCACGCCGTTGATGTAGAGCGCGGCGCCATCGCCAGAATCGTAGACGCCCGCGAAGTGAATCCATTCGGAGTCCGCGGCAACGCCGGCCCGGATGTCGAAGATCGTGTTGCCGCCCTCGCTACGCAGCAGCCATCGGAAATTCCCGTCGCCGCCGCGGATCTCGGGGTGTATCAGCCAGGTATCGTCTCCCGCGCGGGCGTTGAATATGGCGTGGTCGCCCCCGAGGCTGTCTACGTTCACCCATGCGAGAAGGCTCATGCCGCCGGTGGGTATTTCGGCCTCGGGCCAGTTGGGGCCGTCCATGTCGATGAAGCTGCCGCTTGCAAACCTCGCCACGTTGCCTCGGGTCGCATCGGCCTCTATCTTGACCTCGCCGTTGATGACTCCGACGCGGCCCTTGCCGGACATGTCCACGGCCTCATCGCCCGAGAACTGCTCGTAGTCGTAGTAAAGAATAAGATCGGCGTCCTGCGCCACTGTCGCGATCGGCGCGAACGCAATCGCGGAGACGAAGGCGGCGCACAGCGCCATGCCCCAGGTCTTCATAGCCGTGGCCCTTCCCGAGAAGCTGTTATATGCGTGGGCCGACGCAGGTATCAGGCGTCGACGCGGATGCGAAACCAGTTTACCATCGGACGCGCGCATAGCACAGGCAACCGACCTCTATCTTCTTCCGCCGGGCAGGGCTACGTCATGGACATAGGCATCATCGGCACGGGCAATGTGGGTGGGGCATTGGGGCGTCGTTGGGCGTTTCTGGGGCACGACGTGACGTTCGGATCGCGTGAGCCGGACAGCGACCGCGTCAACGAGCTCACGCGGCGTATCGGCGCGGGCGTGTCCGCCGCAAGCATCGCCGATGCCGCGAGCGGGTCGGATATCGTCGTGATCGCGACGCCATGGCCGGCGACCGAGGCGGCCGTGGCGGCGTGCGGCGACCTTTCGGGCAAGATCGTCGTCGACTGCGTGAACCCGCACAAGGCTGATTTCTCGGGTCTGGAGATCGGGCAGGATACGTCCGCGGGGGAGAAGGTCGCCGAGTGGGCGAGCGGCGCGCGCGTCGTGAAGGCGTTCAACGCCACGGGGGCNGGCAACATGCGCGAGCCCACNTACGGCCGCGCGANGGCCGACATGCCCATCTGCGGCGACGATGCGGACGCCAAGGCCGTCGTGCGGGGNCTCGCCGAGGAAATCGGCTTCGACGTGATCGATGCTGGGGGACTCACTTCGGCGCGGCTGCTGGAGCCGAT
Source organism: Candidatus Poribacteria bacterium (assembly GCA_002687025.1). Lineage (GTDB taxonomy): Bacteria > Poribacteria > WGA-4E. Next base: position 11,483 of record NYZG01000043.1, on the reverse strand, counting down.
GGCGATGCTGTGGATTCATCTCGCCTACAACCTCGAGCAGGGCGTGGACATCGCGTTCAAGCTCTTGCGCCGCTAGATCGGAGAACGCCATGCCGGGACAGCTTCGCATGACGCGCACGCACTACGCGGATCTGCCGCCTCTCGACCTTCCTGCTGGATACGCGCTGCGGTGCTATGGGGACGGTGACGAAGGGGCTTGGGCGGACGTCGTGAACAGCGTCGGGGATCTGGGGAACTACGACGCCGCCCGTGCGCGCGCCTTCATGATGAGCAAGCCGCAGTTCGACCCGGAAGCGCTGCAGTTCATCACCTTCGAGGGGACGCCCGTAGCGACGGCGTGCGCGTGGCGGGATCACGCCGGAGAGACGCAGTTGGGGCAGCTCCACATGGTTGCCGTCGATCCGGCGCATCGAGGCAAGCGGCTGGGGACGCACGTCAGCACGGCGGTCATCCGCTACTTCGAGTCGCACGGGTTCGCGAGCCTGTACCTGATGACCGACGACTGGCGTCTGCCCGCGGTGAAGACGTACCTGCAACTCGGCTTCGAGCCGGACATGTACGACGAAGACCACCACGAACGCTGGGCGAAGCTGCGCGACACGCTGGGAATATGACCGTCGGCGACGCGGTATTCGACGAGACGGGCGCGTACCGGTATCGGCTCGGCCGAAGCAGGTCGGACGGCGCGGGCGTCGTCACGTTCGTCATGCTGAACCCGAGCACGGCGGACGCGCAGGTCAACGACCCGACGATCCGACGATGCATCGGCTTCGCGTGGGATTGGGGCTATCGCGACCTCATCGTGGTGAACCTGTTCGCTTACCGCGCGACGACACCACGCGAACTGCGCCGCGCGAGCGACCCCGTCGGCCCGGCCAATGACGAACACGTCGTCGCGGCGGCGCGCGAGGCGGATGTCGTTGTGGCCGCGTGGGGCGTGCACGGCGCGATGCTGGGCCGCGACCGCGAAGTGATCGGCCTGTTGGCGGGCCACGCTTCTCTCCAATGCCTCGGCGTCACGAAGGGCGGGCATCCGCGCCACCCGCTGTACATGCCCAAGAGCAGTGTGCGGGCGCCCTACGCGGCGAAGCGCTAACCCACCAGTAGGCGGGAGCGCCGGCACTCGGCCCTCGGGACACGAACCGGCGCCAAGCCACGGACGCGAAAAGCCGCGAGAAGCCGCGGAAGCAACGGGAGAAGCATGATGCGATCGCAGGCGACCGGCTCGCTTCGAATCCACCCGACGAACCCACGGTACGTCAGTCCCGACGGCGAGCGCGCGATCCTGCTCGTCGGGTCGCACACGTGGGACAACCTGAAAGACATGGGACGCGACGACCCGCCCGCGCCGTTCGATTGGGAGGGATACCTCGACTTCCTCACGCGCCATGACCACAACTTCATGCGGCTGTGGGCGTGGGATCATACGGTGTGGGTCTCGCGGGCCAACGGGCAACTGGGGAAGGACTTCGCGCACCATGTCGCGCCCCACCCGTGGCTGCGCACCGGGCCCGGCGCCGCGCTCGACGGCAAACCCAAGTTCGACCTGACGAAGTTCAATGCCGACTTCTTCGACCGCCTGCGGCGCCGAGTCTCGTCGGCGGGTGAACGCGGCATCTACGTCGCGGTCATGCTGTTCGAGGGTTGGTGCATGATGCACGCGAATCGTGGCCGCGGAGCGGAGCCGGGATGGGCGTGGCGGTCGCACCCGTTCCACCCCGACAACAACGTGAACGACCTCGACATCGACGCGGGCGACGAGGGAATCGACGGCAAGGTGCACCGCCTCGGCGCGGAGAAAGCCAACACCCTCCAGGCGGAGTACGTCCGCAAGGTGGTCGACACGGTCAACGAGTTCGACAACGTCGTGTACGAGGTCATCAACGAGGGTGGCGAGGCCGAATGGGATTGGTGGGTCGCGGATATCGTACGCGAACACGAGCGCGGCAAGCCGAAGCAGCGCCTCATCGGCATCACCGGACACGGAGCCGAGGGCCTGGAGAGCATGCTGGACAGCCCCGCCGACTGGGTGTCACCCGGACGCCGCGACGGCTACGGCCCGGACGCCCCCGCGTGGGACGGCAAGAAGATCAGCATCTTCGACACGGATCACGTTTGGGGTTGCGGAGGCGACGCCGCGTGGGTGTGGAAAAGCCTCACGCGCGGACACAACCCGATCTTCATGGACCCGTACCTGGGGTCCATCCTGTGTGAACCCGGCGACACGCGATGGCCCCCTATCCGCCAAGCGATGGGGCACGCTCGCCGTTGGTCGCAGCGGGTAGACCTCGCCGCGTTCGAGCCGCGCGATGTGCTGTCGTCAACGGGGTATTGCCTGGCGACGCCTGGCGCGGCGTATCTCGTGTTCATTCCTGGCGGAGGATCGGTCACGGTGGACCTGTCCGCGGCGTCGGGTGAACTCTCCGTCGAGTGGATTCATCCGGTCGACGGGACCATCACCCCTGGCGCCGCGATCGCCGGAGGAGGCCTTCGCACGCTCGCCGCCCCGTGTGTGGGAGACATCGCGCTCTATCTGGGAACGAACTGACGGACCCGGCGCCCGCGGCCGTTCACGTGGGGGTGACTGAAGCAGATAGGCGCCGGACAGGCGGACGAGCGGCGACACCTGCACGCGACACAGAGCATGAAGCCGTCTCCTACCGCGATGCCGTCCAATGCCGCGGCATCGAGCGTTGCAGAATGAACCTTGGCGGAACGATGACGGCTGACACATGAGCTCAGGGAGGCGGCGTCCGCAACCTACCCCACGTTGTCGCCAGCTTGGATGTCGGTGACACGGGCATCGGGTCGGCAGAGAACAGCGTGTGCCCGTTCCCCGATAGGTCCTGATAGGTAGCGGCGGAAGCGAACATTCGCCAAAGCGCGACCGTGTCGTCGTCGACAGACAGGTCCCATTCCGGGGCGAATAGACGTCGGTCGTATCGGATCCCCCGAGACACCCGAACGATGGCGACGCTTCCCGGCCACGAACTGTAGCGGACGCCAAGCTCGGCACAGGGGCTCGACGCAGGCGCGCCACCGATATAGAGCGGCGCGTCGACGCCACCGACGAAGGAGTTCCCAATACGACCCAGCCGCTCGCCGTTGAGGTAGTAGGCGAACATGTGACGGGCCCCTTCGTCGCGCATCTCGAACGCGACGTGCATCCATTCGCGAACGGGGATTGGGTTGGCGTCGGGCCAGCGCTTCTTGCTGTCGCGATCGATCGTGTCACACCGCAATGATTTGTTCACGGCCTTGCTGCTGTAGTCGGAGAAGCGCAGCTGCACAAAGGGGCCGACATCGACGCTGTCCGGATTGAGGAAGAACACCTTGGGCCTATCGATCAGGACGATCGCGTAGGAAGCCGGCTTCATGGCCAAGGGCGCGCGGAAGACGCCTTCGGGAGGGTATTCGTCCAAGTGGAACCAGCCTTCGACCGTGATTCCGTCTTCCGACATCATCAGGTCGTCGTGATGGTCGGCGTACAGATAGCCGCCTGCCGGGATTTGTACTGCGGCGCCAGTCCAAACCGCGCCGAGGAACACGATGAGCGTTGCGGCAATGATCTGAGCAGACGTACGTCGCGTCCCCATGGCGATCACCCCAATCTCCACCTGGCCCTCGATTTCCAGATACCTCGGCCGCCTTAGCGACCCACCGGAGCCTGATCGATGCAACCGAGCATGTGTGCCCGAATCCTCCCAGGCCGCTCGGAGCGCTTCAAGCCCACTTCAGCAGTATATACTATCCGTATAGTAGACACAAGCAGAATGCGCGCAAAGGCACGGCAGAAAGCGGCGAGGTCCGTAAGCCGTCTGGTGAGGGGTGTCCAACGGCGCCCCCAATGCCACACAGGATGCCGTGAGGTAGGCCGCGCTTCTCAGTAGCCATAGGTTGGCGTCCAACGCGAGGCGCTTCCAGGCCAATCTGTTGTCGCGCGGAGTTGGCGGCCTGCGCGCGATCCCGGCCGCGACACACGTGGTATGACAGCTACGGAAAGATGGATCCCCAAGCGGGCGCGAAGTTCCAACCGGGAGTGTCAGATATGTTGCGCCGGTTTCCACCGTCGGCGTCCATCACATGGATGTCTTGGTCTCCGTCGCGACGTGTGGCGAACGCGATCCTCTTCCCGTCAGGTGACCAGGCGGGCGTGTGAGCGGCGTCAGGGCCGTCGGATATGTTCCGCTGGTCTCCACCGTCGGTGTCCATCACGTAGATCTGTGAGTGACCGTCGCGCTCGGACACGAACGCTATGCTCTTGCCGTCGGGGGACCAAGCAGGATCTGCGTCGAGTAACGGGCTGTTGGTTAGGTTACGTTGGTTCCCGCCGTCGGCTTCCATCACGTAAACCTCGACATCGTCGTCCCGGGATGTGTAGAACGCGATCCTCTTGCCGTCGGGCGACCACGCAGGACCGGCGTCGCCGTCGCGATGGTTGGTTAGATTGCGCTGGTTCGCGCCGTCAGGATCCATGACGTAGATATCTTGGTTGTGATCGCGGAGCGGCACAAATGCAATGTACTGACCGTCGGGCGACCAGGCTGGGTCTTCCTCATCTCCCCTTTCGTTGGTGATGTTCCGCTGGTTGGCTCCATCGGCGTCCATCACGTAGATATCCCAACCGGCATCGCCGTGCCGCCCCATGAACGCGATGCTCTTGCCGTCAGGAGACCAGTCGGGGCGAGAGTCGTCTCCTGGATGGTTGGAGACGTTGCGTTGGTTCCGACCGTCGGCGTCCATCGTGTAGATCTCAGAGTTGCCGTCGCGGCCGGACATGAACGCGAAGACGAAGCTGTCGGCGACAGGGCGGTCGCCGACAGGAGTGTCATCGCCATCCTGTGCGCCGATGTCGTCACCGGTGACGGTGATGGGAGTGTCGTCTCCGTCGGTCTCACCATCCGGCAGCATATCCGCGGAGTCGCCGCCACACGCGCCGATCAGCAGGAGTAGGGCGATGAGGAAGGCGCTGGACTCTCGAAGCCGCATACGCATGGTTGCCGTTCCTCATGGGCGCCTGGTTGACCTGCCTGGCGTACACGCCACATTCCGTGCATCCGGTCTAGGCGACGATGTTCTGGTCGGCACGCTCCATGCGCGAGCATGGCTCCCAGAGCAGGAGATCTGCGTTCAGGGCGTCCGCAGCATTCCCCACGTCGTTGCGAGCTTCGGCCTTGGCGAGACCGGTAGCGACCCTCCCGAAACCAGTGCATGGCCATTCCCCGAGAGATCGGCATGGGCGTCAGCGAGACCATCCAGCCTCCACAATGCGATCGTGTCCTCGTCCACGTGTAGATCGCGTTCCGGTACGAACAGGTCCTGGTCGTAGCGCGCGCCTCGCGACACGCGAATGGCGTCAACGCTCCCAGGCCAGGAGACATGTTGGGTCCAGGGGAAGCAGGGATTGGGCTCTGGCATGCCACCGACATACAAGGGCGCGTCCCACTCACCGACATGGGACCACTGGCCACGGCCTACTAGTCGCCCTCCATTGAGGTAGTAACTGGTCAGAGCGTCGCCCTGTCGGTCTCTCATCTCAAACGCGACATGCATCCACTCGCCCGCGGGAACTGGATTGGCGTCGGGGATCGACCATGCGCTACGGCCCCGGAACCCGCCACAGAACAGCCTCCCGTCAATCGCATGACTGTCATGGTCCCAGAAATTCAGCTGCACATAGGGCCCAGGATCGACCACCCGGGCAAGGCCGAATTTCGGTCTGTCGACCAAGACGATTGAGTATGACCCCGGCTTCGTGATCAAGGGAGCGAGGAACGCGCCCTCGGCCGGATACTCGTCGAGGTAGAACCAGCCTTCGACCGTGATTCCGTCGGCCGGCATCATCAAGTCGTTGTGATGTTCCGCGTATAGATAGCCGCCTGCCGGGATGTGGACTGCGCCACCGGTCCAAACGACGCCGAGGAACGCCATGAGCGCTATGGTAGTGGTCGCAGCAGGCGTACATCGCGCTCCCATGCTGATCACCCCTCCACCTGACCCTCGATTCTCAGAGATCCCAGCCGCCCTAGCGACCCATAGGCGCCGAACCGATGCAACCGGGCATGTGTGCCCGAATCCTCCCAGGCCGCTCGAAGCGCTTCAAGCCCACTTCATCAGTATATACTATCCGTATAGTAGACACAAGCAGAATGCGCGCAAGGGCACGGTAGAAAGCGGCGAGGTCCGCAAGCCGTCTGGCCACGGGATGTCCAAACGGGCGCCCTACGCAAAGCGCTCCCGAGCCAATCCGGGAGCGCGCAGGCTGTGTCCCGGCATCGCCACGGGTCGATTTCGCACTATCGGAATCGCGACGGCCGCCCTCCTAACATGCGTGGCGCGTTGACGGCCCACTCACATAGTCGCATTGCCAAGACGTCTGCGCCGCCCGACCCGTGCGCGGACATGCATCCATGCCGGCCGTAGTACGGGGTTGCCCGCGCCCGTCCCGGTTCCTGCCAGATTGGAGCGCCGCGCTATGCCTCGGTTCGTCGATCGCCGCCGGGCGTCCTGGTCCATCCTGTTCGTCCTGCTCGCCGTCTCCGCCTTCGCCGAGGACGACGCGCGACCACACCCCGAAAAGACGATCCGCGCCGTTCGCGCCGTCACCGCGCCCGAGCTGGATGGCATCCTGGACGACGACGTGTGGAGCGCCGCCCCGCTCGCCGACGACTTCACCCAACGAGACCCCGACGAAGGCCAGCCCGCCACCGAGAGGACGACAGTCCAGTTCGCCTACGACGACGAGGCCCTCTACATCGCCGTCATGTGCTACGACAGCGAACCCGACAAGATCGTCTCCCGCCTCACGCGCCGCGAGGCATGGGGGGATCGCGACTGGGTCTCCGTGAACCTCGACCCCCATCACGACCACAAGACGGGGTTCTACTTCGTCGTGGGGCCGTCGGGATGGCAGAGCGACGGCATCCTCTTCGATGACGGGAACGAGAGCGAGACCTGGGACGGCGTCTGGGAGGCCGAGACGGACATCTCCGCCGAGGGGTGGAGCATCGAGTACCGCATCCCGTACCACGTGCTGCGGTTCTCCGAGGCCGACGAATACACGTGGGGCGTGTTCGTGCACAGGGTGGTCACGCGCAAGCAGGAGCGCTCGATGTGGGTGCTGCACGGCAGCGAGGACAGCGGCTGGGCATCGCGCTTCGGGCATCTGGTGGGCATCGAGGGCATTACCCCGCCGCGACATCTTGAGGTGCTGCCTTTCGCGTTGGGCCGCGCGTCTCTGGCGCCCGACGGCGAGGGCGGCTCGCGTGACACGGAGCTGTTCGGCTCGACGGGTGTCGATATCCGCTACGGCCTGTCCTCGGGGATCTCGTTGAACGCCACGATCAACCCGGACTTCGGGCAGGTCGAGGCGGACCCCGCCGTGCTGAACCTGAGCGTCTTCGAGAGCTTTTTCGGCGAGCGCCGGCCGTTCTTCGTCGAAGGCGCATCGGTCTTCAACACGCCAGGGCCGGACGTAGTCGGCATCGGAGGGCCGAGCACCCTCTTCCATTCACGGCGCATCGGTCGCCGTCCGCAGCGCTTCGGCCTTCCCGACGGCGCCGAGGAGATCGACCGCCCGGACGCCTCGACGATCCTCGGCGCGCTCAAGCTCTCGGGGAAGACGGATGGCGGGATGTCGTTCGGCGTGCTGGAGGCCCTGACGGCCCCGGAATACGCCCTGATAGAAGAGACCACGACCGACCCGATCACGGGCCAGGACATCACCGTGCAGCGCGACCATCGCGTCGAGTCGCTCACGAACCACTTCGTCGGGCGCGTGCAGCAGGACGTGATGAAGGAGTCCAAACTCGGCGCCACCATGACCGCGATGAACGGTGAAGGGTTCGCGCCCGCATACGTCGGCAGCGTCGACGCTCAGCACAAGTGGGGCGACGGGGCGTACTCCCTCTTCGGTCGTGTGGCGGGAAGCCGCGCGGGCGCGTTCGATGACCGGAAGCAGGGATACGAAGGCGCCGTCTACTTCTCGAACTGGTCGGGGCTGATAGGCGGGCAGGTGTACGCCGACGTGACGTCTCGCGACTTCGACACGAACGACCTGGGATTCATGCGCCGCGCCAACCGCGTGCAGACCGGCGGGCACATGCAGGTGAGCATTCGCCAGCCCTGGGCGCTCGCGCGGGAGTCCGGGTTCAGTCTCAACGCGTGGTCGCACTGGAACCTGGACGGCGACCGTCTGGCTCGCGGGGTGAACTACAACAACTGGCACGAGCTGAAGAACTACTGGTGGATTCACTTTGGGCTCAGCCGCACCTTCGAGCGTTTCGACGACCTCGCGACGCGCGGCGGCCCCCTGATGCTGGAGCCGGCCGGATGGCACTGGTCCGGATCCTTCGGGTCGGATCGACGCAAGCTCGTGACCTTCGGCGGCCACGGAAACGGCGGGCGAGCCGAAGATGGGCTGAGCGCCAGCAGCAACGTCGGCGTTCAGATCGGCATCAAGCCCGCGTCGAACGTGCAACTCTCGCTGGGCCCGTCCTATTCGACCCGTCACGACTACGCGCAATGGGTCGAGAACTTCGACACGGACGGCGACGACGAGGACGACCGCTTCGTCTTCGGCGAGCTCGATCAGGATGTCTTCGAGTTGGGCGTCCGCGCGAGCCTGTCGTTCACGACGAAGCTGTCGATCCAGGGGTACGTCCAGTCGTTCGTCACCAACGGGGACTACGTCTCGTTCAAGGAGCTTGCCCGCGAGCGGTCTTACGACTTCACGCCCGTCTCTCAAGGCGAGCTGTCGGCGAACCCCGACTTCAGCAACCGATCGCTGCGCGGGAACATCGTCCTGCGGTGGGAATACGAGCCTGGCAGCACGCTGTTCCTGGTGTGGAGCCAGAACCGCAGCGAGTCGCTGGACCGAGAAAACCCCGAGTTCACGCCCTTCGAAAGCGTGTGGGACAGCTTCCGCGACGACGGCGAGGACGTGTTCCTCGTGAAGCTGAACTACTGGCTGGGGCTGTAGAGGCGCCCGCCGGCGCGGGGGCGTCACGATGGTCCCGCGCCATGCCCTATCGCGCGCCGGTTCGCCGTCATTCCGCTTCGAGAGCGTCTATCCGCGCCTGTAGCGCCTCGAGCTTCTTCCGCAGCACGGGCAGCGCCGCCTTGCCTACTTCCGCGTCTCGGTCTAGGTGCGGGTTGTGGCATTTCACGCACGGCCCCGTCGGCATGGCGATGGTCGCCTTGCCCGCCTCTGTGTCCTTCTTGTCGACGATGATGTGCTCGCTCGACGCGCCGTGGCACATATCGCATCCCACTTCGGCGAGTTCCGGCGTGCTGGCGTGGTCGACGAACCCCGAATCCTCATCGTAGCCCGTGGTGTGGCACTTCACGCACTCTGGATCCGCGTCCTTGCCGACCGTCGTCAGGATGTCGAAGGCGTCCGCGTGGGGCGTCTTCTTCCATTGGCGGAGCTCCTTCGAGTGGCACTTGCGGCACTTCGCGCTGCCGACGTATGTAGCTCCCTCCGGCGTCTCCGCCGAGATGTCTAAACCGAGAGTCACGAGGCCCGCGATCGCCACCGTGGCGGCGCTCGCGACAAGCAGACGAGTTCGATAATGCATGACCAGGCGACCTCCACTTCGTCGTCAAAGGCGAGTGAGTAAGGACCGGCTCGGAAGCCGATTGAAATCCTGCGCTTCCCGGGGGTGTGGATTGCCAATGCGGGCGGTCTGTTCGGGGCGGGCGCAGCGGCGGCCTAACGCGCGGCGCCCGCCTTCCTCAGGTCGTCGGAAAGCAGCGTGTCGACCAGTTCGGGGTTGTGGAACCCGAGGCTGCCGTCCCGCTGTATGAGCCGCATGTGCCGCTCGATCTCCGCGATCAGCGCGCGCGATGCTCGCCCGGACCCTCGCGCTTCGGCAACCTGCGCCAGCTTCTTGCGCGTGCCCTCCTGCCAGGTTCGGAGCATGTCGGCGTAACGCTCCTCGTCGTGGCAGTCCTCGCACGCCAGCGTCTCGATCGGGTCTTCGTCGGTGTAGTGGCAGTCGATGCAGAATACCTCGGCGTCGGAGTGGATGCTGGGCGAGGCGGCCCCCTCGACCGTCCCTTCATAGATGGCGTGCTGGGCCACGTGGCAGTCGGCGCACTTGCCCTCCACGTCCACGCGCCCGGTGTGGTGGCATGACACGCACTCACCCACGAAGCCACGGGTCGTGTCGCTGCCGTGGCAATCGGCGCAGTCGGCGCGGTAGTCCAACGCGTGCTTCGCGTGGCTGAACGGTTTCGAGTACGACACGGCGCGCGTTCTCAAGTCCGTGTGGCACGACTGACAGCCGTCGTCTCGCGCCTCCTCGTGATGGCACGAGGCGCACTCCGCCCCCGTCACCGCGGTCGTGCCATGCCCTTCGACTTCCTGCGGCGCTGGCGAGTGGCACTTCTCGCACGACAGTTCCTCGCCGAGGACGTGCGGGCCGTGGTCGAACGCCTGCCCAAACGCCGCGACGGTCACCGTTTCGATGCCGAAGTGGCAGCCCAGACAGCGCCCGCCTTCCGGTTCCTTGGGCCGCGCGATGGGCGCGATATCGGCGATGCCTTCGTCCCCGCGTAGCGCGCCCAGCGCCATCGCGAGTTGCGCGTTGGCCGTGATGACCAGCCGCTCTGAGAACTGCACGTTATGCACGGGGTTCCCGCGCGTGATGGTGGCGATGTTGTTGTCCGCGGACAGGAGGAGGGCCTCGGCCGTGGCGATGTCTTCGGCGCTGACGCCGTTGCTTCTCACGGCCTCGATTTCGCGAGCGACACGGTCGCGTCGGCCGCCGATCTCTTCCACCAGCCGCATCGCGCCGGTTCGCCACTGCTCTTCCATGTGGCTGTACGTCTCGCCGTGGCATTCGGCGCAACTGTCGGCGCTGGCTTTCATCGTGTCGCCCTCGTGGGCCGTGTGGCACCCGACACAGCTCACACGCGCGAGGAACATCGGGTCCGGCAACGACGACACGCCGTCCCCAATGCCCACGTAGAGCGCCTGCGTTTCCGCGTGCTTGTCGATGTGGCACGCGCGGCAATCCAGCTCGACGGTTTCCTTCATCGCGCGCTGGCCGTGCTTGATCTCGAGGTGGCAGTTCAGGCAGTCGATCTTGTGGTCGGTGACGTGCATCTGGTGGATGAGCGTGTGGTTCTCGTACTCCTGCATCCGCTCGACCCGGTCGTGGCACGTATAGCAGCGCTCCTGGGGAACCGAGCCGTCACCATCGACGACGTCGTTGTGGCACTGCATGCAGTCCACATCCTCGTCCAGATACTTCCGGTGGTTGAACTCCATCCCGCTGATGAGCACGATGCCGTCCGGCGGCTTGTGGCACGACGGGCAGCCCGCGATCGGCTCGCCGCTGGCCGTGGTCTTGAAGTGGCACAGGAAGCACGTGCTCTCCGTCACGGTCATGTGTTCGTCGGTGTCGCCCTGGACGATCTGGGAATGGCAGCTCGCGCATCGCAGAATCCGGCCGCGGGGAAGGTGCTGCAGGAACTGC
>NYZG01000042.1 GCA_002687025.1 Candidatus Poribacteria bacterium | reverse complement strand
AACGCCATCTGCATGATAAACGGGCACAAGCAGTCGCATGTCCCCGGGGAGCTCTACTCGAAGCGCGTGGACGTAGCGGCGTGGTTCCATGAACGCTCGGACATCGCGTTCGACGTATACGGGTCGCCGCCCTTCGAGTTGCCGAACTATCACGGGCCGTGTTCCCAGCAGGAAAAGCGCGGCACGTTGGCGCGGTATCGATACAGCCTCTGCTACGAGAATTGCTACCACCCGGTCTGGTCGGCCGGGTACCTGACCGAGAAGATCCTGCATTGCCTCGAATGCCGAACGGTGCCGATTTACCTCGGATGCTCGAACATCGAGCGCTACCTGCCGGCCGGATGCTACATCGACTCTCGCCAGTTCGACAGCTACGAAGCCCTCGATACGCACCTGTCTGCGCTGTCGGACGCGGACTATATGGCACACGTCGAGGCGATGGATCAGTGGGTCGCGGGGGGCGGATTGCGGCCGTTCTCGTATGAGGCCATATACGATCGGATTCTCGCAGTCCACGCGAGCATGGCCGGGGTCTCCGTGGAGGAGACAACCATGGGCGACGAGGAATGGGTCGTTACCGATACCGAAGCGTCAAAGGCCACGACGCATCACCCACCACTGTGGACCTTCGAGTACCTCCGCACACACCCGTTCGAGGAGACTGAGCCGTTCCTCGGCGAGATGTCGCAAGACGTTCCGCAGGCCGAAGACGCAGCTACGAGGCCGCCACGCAGCGGCCCCGCTTCGGACGGGATCGTGCGGCGTGTGCTATACATCGGCCCGCGATACGCCTCGGGCCAATTGCGGCTTGGCATCGACTACGGGATGTGGAACTTTCTCCGCACGTTCGGGGTGTATGAGGACCTCGACGTGCACCACTTCGACCCGCTCGACGAAGCGGCGAGGAACGGGGCTGCGGGCATGCCGGAACGCCTGCGGCGCGGCCTGACGGAGGACACGTGGGATCTGATCTTCTTCGTGCCTAGCGGGGGCCCTACGGACCGCACGGTGATCGATGTCGCGGGCGACCGCTCAGACGGGTGCTTGCTCACATGGATAACGGACCCCGCCCTCGTTGACGAGCTTCACGGCGGCGTCGACTGGGTGCTCACGCCGAACCGCGAGGATGGCGACGGCCGCCCGAACGTCCTGACGTGCCAGTGGGCGTGCAACCCCGTGGTGTACCGTCCCGAGGACGACGGAAGGGAATCCTGCCTTCGCATACTGAGCGCCGCGAACGGGCCGGACCCGCGGGAGTTCGTCGAAGCCGCGCGAAGAAGCAATATTCCCACTGAGCTGATCGTCGCGGACGGAAGCGGCGATCTCCCGCTCGCAGAGCTGGTGTACACCCTCTCGCGAACCAAGGTGAGTTTCGTGCACGGCGACCTGGCCGCACGATTCGCCGTTGAGGTGGCGGCGTGTCGCGGATACGTGATCGCGCAGCCGTTCGCCGGCTTGGCGGACTACTTCCACGACGACCCGCCCGGCCGGCGCCGGTTCGCGGAACTGGCAACGGCCAATGACCCGCGGGAGATGGTCGAGAAAGCAACCAACGCGCTGGGACGCGACCGGGAGCGGGAGACGATCGCTCAGAGAGCCTACGAACGCGTGCGCAAGGACCACACGTGGTTCAGCCGTCTGGCGGACATCGGTCCACGGATCGGCTGCCGGTTCCCATCGGCGCCTGACTTCCCCGCCGGCCCTTCGCCGTTCATCCCAGATGGCGGCGCGCGTGCGTGACAGCCCGGCCACGCAGATGCATCAACACCCGACGACGTGCGTCATGCGGATCTGGGCGGTACGATCGCGACCCTCATGACATGCTGGCCGCACGTAGGCTCGACGCACGACGGGACAACGCGCAGGCAGGCGGACGACGACACACGAGGGATCGCGGATGCCACACCACTGGGAACGGTTCGAGAAGCTGGTAAAGCGGATTCACACGCTCGGGTCCGTGAGTTCGGTCCTGGGTTGGGACCAGGAAACGCAGATGCCCACGAAAGGCGCGACGGCGCGCGGCGAGCACTCGGCGCTGATCGCCGGGATCGCTCACGAGGCAGTCACGTCGACCGAGATGGCCGACTGCATCGCCGCCCTCGGTGACACCGACGACCTATCGGACGCGCAGCAGACGATCCTCCGCGAAACCGCGCGTGAGCACGACCGCGCGGCGAAAGTGCCCCAGTCGCTCGTCGAGGAGCTGTCGCGAGTGCGCGTGCTGGCGACGGAGGCATGGCGCGTCGCGCGGGAGGGCGATGACTTCGCGCATTTCGCCCCCCATCTGACCCGCATCGTGAGCCTCAAGTGCGACGAGGCCGACCACGTCGGCTACGCTTCCCACCGCTACGATGCCCTGTTGGACGAATACGAGCCCGGCGCAACCTGCGCCTCCGTGACGGCGATGTTCGCGCCGTTTCGCGGGGAGGCGCGCGCGCTGCTGGACGCCGTTCTGAGCTCCGCTGCCACCCCGCCCACATCGATTCTGAGACGCTCGCTGTCGGTCGACGCGCAGCGCGCCTTCTGCCGAGAAGCGGCCGCCGACCTTGGGTTCGACTTCGACGCAGGTCGTCTCGACGTCTCGGCGCACCCGTTCTGCTCAGGCTTCCACCCGCGGGACGTGCGCCTCACCACGCGGTACGACGAAAACGACCCGCTCTCGTCGCTCTTCGGCACGCTCCACGAGACGGGCCACGGGCTCTACGAGCAAGGGTTGCCGCCCGAACACGCATTCACGCCGATGGGAGCCGCGGTGTCGCTGGGGGTGCACGAGTCGCAATCGCGGCTGTGGGAGAACCTCGTCGGGCGGAGTCGGCCGTTCTGGTCCCGCTACCTGCCCAAGCTGCGGACGTGCTACGGCGGGCAGTTCGATGACGTCAGTCTGGACGACATGCTCTACGCCGCGAACGCCGTCACGCCAAGCCTGATCCGCGTTGAGGCGGACGAACTGACGTACAACTTCCACATCCTGCTTCGCTTCGAGCTGGAGGCAGCCCTGATCGCTGGCGACGTGCCGATCGGCGATCTGCCGGACGTGTGGCGCCAGGGCATGGCGACATACGTGGGCATCGCGCCCGAGAACGACGCCGACGGCGTGCTCCAGGACGTGCACTGGTCCCACGGGCTGTTCGGGTACTTCCCAACGTACACGCTGGGGAATCTGTACGCCGCGCAGCTGTTCGCGGCCATGCGCCGAGACGTGGACGATGTCGACGGGCACATCGCCAACGGAGAGTTCGGCGCTATTCTCGACTGGCTGCGCACGCGCATCCACGGGCACGGCATGCGCTACGGCGCCGCGGAACTCATAAAGCGGGCCACCGACGAGGCGCCGACCGCGGAGTACCTGATCGCGTACCTGCGCGAGAAGCTCACGCCGCTATACGACCTGTAACAGTCGGCGCGTGGGGACGTGGCGCTCCGTTACTGGGCGCCCGCTTCCGCCGCCGCTCCCTCCATCGCGGCCCGGATATCGCCGATGCTGTTCGCGACGGCCTCGCCATCCACGGACGACGCCAGATCCGGGTAGCCGGCAGCCTTCACCATGGCCTTCGTGTTGTCGCGCAGCTGCGCCAGCGAGTAGGCGACCACATCGGGCGTCACAGCTCGGTCCATGAAGTGGTAGGCGTCCATGCCGGTTGGATCGTAATGGTAGTGCGGCGTGTGGTCGAAACAGTCGAACCGCAGTATCTGTGTGTCCTGGCCGTCGACGTTTCCGAAGACCCGCACCGCCGGGCCGCGATCGCCGCCGAACGTGCGGTACTCGACTCGGAACTCGAGGCCACCCGCGCTGATCGTTATCTCTGCCACCGATGCGTTCCTCCCAGATCCTAAGAGTGGTGTCGTGCCGTGTCCCCTCGACATACTGGCAACGTCGGGGCGTGGTGTCAATCGTGGTCCGTCGCGAGCGGCCCTGCTTCTGCCGCGGGCCCGTCCGCCGCCTGCTGCCCCATATCGTGCAGGCATCACCTGCGGTCGGCCCATATGGGCGCTTTCGGCGACCGTCGGGCGGCCGTTGCGCCGGGTGAAAGCCACTGATAGAAGACCACCGTGGGTCGGCACGGCAGGCCGATGGACACCGGGCCATTGGCATGGATGTTGCCATATGGTGAACCGAGGCTCGGGCGGTTTCGGTCCACTGTGACGAGATTCGCGAGTTCCGCGGGAAGGGCCCCGCAGCGGCGGGGAGGCGACAGACAGGCGCCGAGCCTGACGCCGCTAGTCCCGACCCCACATACAAGCCATGAGGAGGTTAATCATGGCGATTGGACGGAATAGAAAGTCAGGGACGAGCTCAGCGTTCGTGCTGTCGCTGATCCTGCACGGGGTCGCGGCGGTCGCGCTGACCTTCTACATCCTGATCGAGAAGGAAATCATCCCGAACCCGTTCGCGGCGGAATTCGTTGCTCCTCCGCCCCCGCCTAAGCCGCAGGTGAGGAAGCCGCAAGTTCGGCAGATCCCCAAGCCTGTCATCATCACCGACACGCCCGTCGCGATTCAGCCGCAGGTTACCACGCGTGTTACGACGGCTGCCGTCGTGAAGACGTCTAACGTCCGCGCGGAAACCGTGCTTGAGTTCGCGCCGAAGGCCGTGCAGATCAATGCCCCGGTGAACCCGGCGGCCCCGCGCGTGGTGAATCCGAACGTGCAGGTCCCGCAGGTCGTCACCAACGCTGATCTTCCCGTCTCCGATAGCCCGGACGCGCTGGCGTTCTCGGCTCCGGTAGCCGGTGGTGGCGTCGGCGCCGGCCCGAAGATCGGTCGCGCGGTGACCGGTGGCGGAGTCGGCCTCGGCCGGCAGATGGTCAAGATGTCCGGTATCTCGCTCGTCGAGCACGTCGGCGCCGAGATCGACGGTATCGGTGACATGGCCCAGGCGATCACCATCGGCGCGCAGGATGTCCTGCCGTTGCCGAAGGGTGAGCCGGGCGGCCGCGTCGTTGGCCGTGGCAAGGACATCCGCGGCGTGTTCCGTCTCGTCCGCGTGAAGCATGACCTTTCCGACTGGTGGGCGGACTCGTCCTCGTTGAACGCGCTCGCGAAGTGGCTCAACGAGAAGACGCAGATCAAAACCGACATGAACGTAGAGGGCGGCGCCGTTCGACTGACCGACGCCAACCTCATGAAGTCGCCTATGCTGTGGATGACGGGTCATGATCCGTCAATCGTGCAGTCACACGGTCTCATCCGTGAGGGCGGCGGCGGCCAGAAGCTCGACACCCGTCTGGGCGACCTGGAAGCCATGAACCTTCGTAAGTATCTCACCGATAAGCAGGGGATGCTGGTCTTCGACGACTGCGGCGTCAACGCGCCCGCGCAAGCGATGATCAAGATCTTCCAGGCGCAGATGCGGCTCGTGATGCCCGAATACGGCATTGAGCGTCTGCCCAACGATCACCCTGTTTACCGCACCTTCTATGAACTCGCCGGTCCGCCGGTTGGGTTCGACATCTTCTGGTGGGGCACCAAGCCGCCGAAGCGTAACTACCTCGAAGGTATCTCCGTCGGCGATAAGCTGGTGGCGATGATGATCCGTCGCGACTACATGTGCGCGATGGAAGCGGTCAACCTGCCCACGCGCTCGGTGAACTACTCACCTGGTGTGTACCGCTGGGCGACCAACGTCGTCGTTTACGCGCTGACCACAGGCAACGTGTCCGACTACAAGGACTACGTGCCGGTGGACACGTTCGCAGGTGAGGGCGTCTCGGAGACAGCTCCGCAGTCCGCCCGCATCAGCGCGACGCCGATGCAGTTGGACGAATAGGGGACGCTTCGTGTCCCGCGTAGTCTGACGAAGCACGGTCTCATCACAGTGTAAAAGGCGGGTGGCTGATGTCACCCGCCTTTCCTCCTGTAGGGATTGGGGAAGTCGATGGGGCAAGTCGTCCGCAGGAAGGTCATCGTGGGCCCGAACGGCGCGATCCAACTCGTCATCCCAGAGCTGGCGCCCGGGGCCACGGCAGATGTCACAGTGCGCGTTCGAACGACGGGCGCCGACGAGTCGGGAGGATTCTCGCGCTGGATAGGTGCAGCGGAGGGATGTTTTACCACTGCGGGCGAAGTGGATGCGCACGTCCGAAATGAGCGAGACACATGGCGCGACTAGCCGCGCTGTGCGGACGGAGAGCGTACTTCGACACGAACTCTTCATCTATGCTTTGGAGGGCTTGGCGGAATACCGGGATCTGATGATCGAGATCGGCAGCCACGTCGACGCCGGTGACATTCAGGCCGTGACGAGTGAACTCACGCTGGCGGAATGCCTGGCGAAGCCGTTTGCCGACGGTAGAGCAGCGTGGGCGGAGGTGTACGAGCAGGCGCTCCAAGACTCGCCCTCGCTACGCGTGGCGCCCGTTACCCGCGAGGTCCTGATCGCTGCAGCCGGCCTACGGGGCGCCCACAGGATTGGCCTGGCCGACGCCATCCATCTTGCCACCGCGATCGCGGAGGAGTGCACGGTGTTCCTCACGAACGACAGTCGGCTGGCCGCTGTGTCGCAGTTGCAGGTGATCCTGCTACCCCAGCTGCAGCCCTAGGAAGTCGGCTCTCGCGGCTCCTGTCACGCACCCCACCCGCGAGCGAGTTCAGTCAACAGGCGCGCCCCGAAGCCGGTAGCGCCCTTAACGGCGTACCCCTTGTTCTTGCTCGACGTCATCATCCCCGCGATGTCGAGGTGCACCCACGGGTAGCCGTCCACGAACGCCTTCAGGAAGGCGGCCCCGACGATAGCCCCACCGTAACCCGACGAGCCGATATTCTGCACGTCGGCGATGTCGCTCTTGATCTCTTCGTCGTAGTCGTCCCAGAGCGGCAGACGCCAAACCCGTTCATGGGTCGCGTCGGCGGCAGCCTGTATGCGCGCGACGAGCGCGTCCGTATCCCGGTCATGCTTGCCGAACATGCCGCACGTGTGCTTGCCCAGCGCCGTCATGCACGCTCCCGTGAGGGTGGCGAGATCGACCACGGCGGCCGGGTCATAGCGCGCCGCGTAGGCCAGGGCGTCTGCGAGCACGAGGCGTCCTTCCGCGTCCGTATTGCGGACCTCGATCGTCTTTCCGCTCAGGGAGCAGACGACATCGTTCGGACGCTGAGCGGTCGCGCTGGGCATGTTCTCGGCCGCGGCGATGAGGCCGATCACGCGGCGTGGCAGGTCCAGCGAGGCGATCGCGCCCATCGCGCCGATGACGGCGGCCGCTCCGGCCATGTCATGCTTCATGCCCATCATGCCGGCGCCGGATTTCAGAGACAGCCCGCCGCTGTCGAAGCATATGCCCTTGCCGACCAATACCAAGGGCGCCTCGTCGTGGTCTCCGGCGTGTTCCAAGACGATGAAGACGGGCGGGTTCACGCTCCCCTGACCCACGCCGAGGAGCGTGTTGAAGCCCTCGGCCCTCAGATCCTCCGTCTCAAGGACGCGACAGCTCAGGCCGGCTTCCTCCGCCACATCCCGGGCGCGGTCGGCAAGGGCCAACGGGGGTAGGTAGTTCGGAGCTTCGTTGGCGAGATCGCGAGCGGTGTGCGCCCCGGTGGCGACGATCTCGCCTAAGCGCGCGCCGGTGGCGAGGCCGTCCCGCGCCGCCGCGTCGGCGTCGAGTAGCGTCAACGTGTCGATCGCCTTGCGCTCGGCGTCCGTCGAACGCGTATGGTGCAGATCCGAGCGATAGAGGGCCAACAGCGCGCCTTCGGCGATCGCCTCGCCGGCGTCCGTGGTCGACAGCGTCAGTCCCGCATGGAGTCCCATGCCCACCGCGCGACAGCCCGAGTCGCGAAGCTTCCGCGCCGCGTCGCCCGCCGCGCATCGAAGACGCTCCATGTCTACGTTCTTAGCCCGGCCGAGGCCCACCATCAGGACGCGTGGGGCGGGTATCTTGCCGTGCGTGTACACGACGGCCTGCGCCCCCTTCTTGCCGGACATGTCGCCTGTTTCGCAGACCGCCGTCAGCATGCCGCCCACGGCCGCGTCGAGCGAGCGGGCCGTTGGGCCGAGCTCCCCGTCGGCGAACACCCCGACCACGATGGCGTCGCCCTTGTAGAGCGCCAGGTCGCTGCTGACATCGACGGCCGTCTCGGGAGCGCCTTGCCTCAGGTCGGTTTGGGTCATCGCTGCTGCTCTAGCCCTTCCATCACCGCGCGCGTCACGGCCTTGATGAGTTCCGTCGTTTCGTCGCGAGTCAACTGCTGCGTGGCCGCGGGCGGGGCAGCCGAGGCCTCCGACGGCGGATCGGTGTGCAGCGAGTCGTCCGGCAGCACGCACGCGTCGCATTCGGCGCAGATGTCCGGGAACCGGTCGCATATGCCCGCGCTGCCGAAGACGCGCATCTGGTGTCCGACCGCCTCCTTGACGCCCTCGCGGGCGCGCTGAAGCAGCAACGGGTAGCTGATGAGTTCCAGGTCCTCTTGCAGGACGGCGCGCGTGCGCTCGACGGCGGCGACGCTGATCTGCGTGTAGAAGTTGATCTTGGCAATGCCCAGCGAGATGGCTTTGCGGAAGTCGTCGTCCGCGACGCCCGTGCCGCCGTGGAGGACCAACGGCTTCTGTGTTCGCCGGGCGATCTCGTTCAGCCTGCCGAAGTCGAGCTTCGGCGTGCCCTTGTAGAGACCGTGCGCGGTGCCGAAGCTGATCGCCAGCGCGTCGACGCGCGTGCGATTCGCGAAGTCCTCGGCTTGCGCCGGGTCGGTGAATTGATCGGGGTCCGCCTCGAAGCGTTCGCTCGTGCCTTCGCCGCCCAAAACGCGCCCGAGCTCCGCTTCGACCGTGACGCCACAGGCGTGGCAGATCTTCACGATCTCCTGCGTCTGCGCGACGTTCTCCTCATACGGTAGACTGGACCCGTCGAACATCACCGACGAGAAGCCCGCGCGCACGGCGCGTATGACGGTCTCGAACGTCTCGCCGTGATCCAGATGCAGCGCCACCGGTATCGGCGCGCGCTCCGCCGCCCGGCGGACGACCGTCGCCACGTCGTCGAGGTCGATGTATTTCAGGTGGACCTCGGCAACATCGATGATGACCGGGGAACTCAACTCCTCGGCGACATCCAGNATCGCCTGGAGCGTCTCGTAGTCCGGGACATTGAATGCCCCCACGCCGTAGCCGTGNCGTCGGGCGTGGTCGAGCATCCCGAGAAGATTCACGAGTGCCAACGCGCGTAACCCCCGTCAGGGGCTCCGCGACGCTCAGCCGGTGTCGCGGGCCATGGATTTGAGCAGGGCCAGGTTCTTGCCATGCCATTCTATGTCATCGGGCGTCTCGATGAAACAGGGGACGGCGCGGAGGCGCTCGTGACGGAGGATGCGCCGGAAGGCTTCCTCGCCGATGTGCCCGTTACCGATGTGGTCGTGCCGGTCGACTCGCGAGTCGAGCTCGCCCTTCGAGTCGTTCAGGTGCAGCACGTCCAGGCGGTCGAGCCCCACATGCTCGTCGTACTGCGCCCATGTGTCGTCGAAGGCGCTGCCGTGGAGGCCGTACCCGGCAGCGAAGGTGTGACAGGTGTCCAGGCACGTCCCGAAGCGCTCGGCCGGTTCGAGCCGCTCCAACACCCAGCCGACCTCCTCGAACGTGCAACCGATGCTCGACCCCTGACCGGCCGAAGTTTCCATCAGCACGCGCGTGTCCGACTCGACATTGGGGACGAGCCGATTCAACTCGGTCACCAGACGCGCCATCGACCGTTCTCGATCGTCGTTCAGCGCGGAGCCCATGTGCAGCACGAGCAGCGGGATACGCAGCGCGGCGCAACGCTCGAGCTCGAGCGTCAGGGCCTCGCGGGCCCGTTCGCGCACGCCGGCCTTCGGGGACGCGAGGTTGATGAGGTACGACGCGTGCGAGATCACCAACGGCTCTCCCGCCTCCCGCCACGCCTCGATGTACGGGTCGATGCGATCCGCTTCGAGCGGCTTCGCACGGTACTGCCGCGGGCTGGCGGTGAATATCTGGAGCACGTCCGCGCCGTACTCGCCGGCGATCTCGAAAGCCGTGTGCAGCCCTCTGTAGACCCGGATGTGCGCGCCTATCCTCGGTTCCATTCGGCCTCCAGTCTGTACAAGCTCGCGAGCGTCAGGGCAGGCGCGAGCGCGACGCCGAACTCCGACAACCGTTCCGGCCCGCGCCGTTCGATCTCGGCCCTGCACGTGGCCACGGAGGACGGCCTCGAGCGTCTCGGGCACTCGAAGCACAGGCGGCGGCCGAACTCGTCGATCGCCTGCCGGAACCGCGCCGCGATGTCGGGCTCCTCGCGACGGCCGCTACGGCGCGACGGCAGTGAGCGCACGACGGGTACGACCCCTCATCTGTACGACGGCCATGGACGCGTCTGCCGGAAACTTCGCGGCAGCTCCGCCTACGCGGCGAGACGGCCCTCGATGAGTCGTTGCTTCTGTTCGATGTAGTGACAGAAGTTCGGCCACGAGATATCGGGCGGGAAGGTATGGTCCAGGGCCGGGATGAACCCGCCGCCGTCTATGAGCGGCGCGAGCTCCAGCAGCGCTCGATCGATGGCGTCGGGCCCCCGCGCGATCTCGCGCTTGTCGATTCCTCCCCATATGCGCAGATCGCGGCCGTATTCCGCCTTGATGCGCACGGGGTCCATGTCGGCGGCGCGCTCGAACGGCCAATGCACGTCGACGCCCATTTCGAGGAACTGGGGGATGAGCGTCTCCGTGTTGCCGTCGCTGTCCAGGCTGACGTAGCGCACGCCGTGTCGCTTCAGATGGTCGATGGCGCGCCGGTAATGGGGAAACACCAGCTCCCGGAAGCTGCGTGGGCTCATCAACGGCCCGGACTTGAACGCCATGTCCTCGAAGAAGTTGAAGTAGTCGAACTCCACGGCCTCGACGATGGGCGTGGTCACTTCGATGACGAAGTCGGCTATGAACTCGAACATCTCAGCGCACAGGGCGGGGTCGTCGTGGATGGCCAGGCACAGGTTCTCCGTGCCCATCCACGCCCGCGCTACGCCGTAGAACCCCGTACAGCAGTTCCGCCCGAGGATCAGGACGTGGTCTCGATCGTTCCACCCCGCTACCGACTCGCGCCAGTCTGCCGGGTATCTCGCCATGTCGGCGGGGTCGTAGCGCTTCTTGAGCTCGCGGAGGTCCGCCACGGTCTCCACGGGGAAGCGGAGGTACTGGTCCATCGACGCGCGGCCGCCGCGAACAGACCCTTCCACCAGCGCCTTGCGCAGGATGCCCGAGCCATCCTGGATCACCTCGTACCGGTCGGTCTTCTCGATAACCCGGTGCTCGAAAGGAGGCGACATACCCATGTGCACCGGCACGAACTCTCTGACGTCGAGCCCGACGGTGTTGTCACGGCCGGCGTCGGCGCCGGTGAACCAGTCGCCCAGGCGCTTGTCCTCCGGCATGCCCTCGGCGATCCAGCGATCCTGCGTCTGCGGCCAGATGCCCAACTCCCAGCTCGGGACACGGTCGGGTGGCGAGTGCTCCATTACCGCGAGGAACTGCTCACGCGACGTCATCCACGGGCCTCCATCGCCTGCGGGTCTAGCGCTTCATGTCGGCCCACGTCACGGCGACCTTGCCGCGCGAGTCGACGTCCAACGCCATGTCGTCCTCGGTCTCGCCGATGACGAGGTTGTCGATGTAGATGAGACCGTACAGGCCGAACCTCCCGGTTTCGAGCGTCCCGTTCGTCCCCTCGAACAGCGGGTCGGCGCCGCCGAAATCCGCACGTTCGTCCGGCGTCCCGATGTGCACCTTGAACGTGTCGCCCTCGACCTCGATGCGGAAGCTGTACCAGACCTCAGCGTCGGTTACATACGGGCCCGAGCTGATGCGGTTCCATCCGCCGGCCTGGTGCCACAGGTCGAAGTTCCCCAACTCGCCGCCCGAGCGACGATCGAACAGGTAGAAGTTCGTGTCGTCCTGGTACCGGAACAGCGTCCCCATGTAGAAGTCGACGGGGAAGAGGGCATCGTATTCGATGATGTAGTCGGTCCAGCCGTCCTCGCCGACGCCGTAGACCGAGCCGCCTACGTCGTGTCGCGAGGCGTCGTGCGCCAGATCGGACGACGTCAGCGCGCGGTTCCCGGCGTTAACGGGATCCTTGATGACCGACGCCGTCGTGGTCCCGTCCCACACCTTCGTCCAGCCGGCGGGCAGGGAGCCGACGGC
>NYZG01000041.1 GCA_002687025.1 Candidatus Poribacteria bacterium | reverse complement strand
TTGTATCGGGTCGTCTCGACGAACTCGTCGAGGATGCCTGCCTTCTCCTTCCTGGACGCCTGCACATATCGTTGGTGAGTGATACTCGTCACCTGACGTCTCGCCGCCATACCCAACCTCATCGATTCCCCCAACCCGCGCGATGTCCCATCGGGGGCAGCGCCCCGACCGGCGGTGTTTGGCCATCGACCCACGAGTACATTTCGGTTATGAGGCGCTGATGCCGCTTCGAGCACATTCTCGATGAGGCAAGTCGAGCAATTGCGCGCGGACAGGGCGTGCAGTATGCTGGCCGGACCACCAACCGAGTGCAGACGGAGGGACACATAATGCGAGTGCGCGCGGCGACGGTCGTTGAGCGCGACGGCCCGGTCATCCTGGACGACCTCGACCTCGAGGGGCCGTCGGACGGCCAGGTGATGGTGCGCGTGGTCGCCAGCGGCGTCTGTCACAGCGACCTATCCGCGATAACCGGCCAGATCCCCCAGCCGCTGCCAGCCGTGCTGGGCCACGAAGCCGCCGGGGTAGTCGAGGACATCGGCTCGGGCGTGACAACCGTGAGCGAAGGCGACGCTGTGATGCTGTCGTTCATCACAGCCTGCGGCCGGTGCCGGTACTGCACGATCGGGAAGCCCAACCTGTGCCGACCGCACTGGCGATCCGCGCGCGGCTGTCTCGTCGACGGCTCATTCCCGATGAGCAAGGGGGGCGTCCGCTACAACCTGATGTCCCGCATCGGGACGATGGCGGAGCGCATTGTCGTCATGGAGAATTCCGTCATTCCCATCCCGGCGAGCACGCCGCTGCGCATCGCGGCGTTGGTCGGGTGCGGCGTGACGACCGGCGTCGGCGCCGTGCTTTTCACGGCCAACGTAGAGCCCGGCAGCGTCGTAGCCGTGATCGGCGCCGGCGGGATCGGCCTCAACGCGGTCCAGGGCGCCGTGCTCGCCGGGGCGGGCAAGATCATCGCGATCGACGTTCGCGACGAGAAGCTGGCCCATGCGAAGGAATTCGGCGCGACCCATGTCATCAACGCGGCCGAATGCGACCCGGTGGAAGCCGCGATCGAACTCACCGACGGCGACGGCGTCGACTACGCTATAGAGGCCATTGGCAACCCGCGAACCGTCGAGCAGGCGTTCAACATGCTCGCCTTTGCCGGCACGGCGGTCGTCATCGGCATCGGCTCGGGCGACGCGAAGGCGTCGATCCCAATAGCCATGCTCCCGTACGGTGAGCGTCGCCTTGTCGGTTCGATGTACGGCTCCGCGCGCATGCGGGTCGACATGCTGCGCCTGCTCGATCTGTACGCGCAGGGACGGCTGAAGCTAGACGAACTCGTGACGAAGACATACCCACTGGACGGCGCGCCGGAAGCCTTCGAGGATCTCAAGGCGGGCCGGAATATCCGCGGCCTGCTCCAGATCCACGACGCGTAGAGGAAAGCGACATGGCAAACGGCCTTGAAGCGGGCGTGGCCCGAGCTGACATCACCCCCGCCGTCGGCATACCGATGGTCGGCTTCGCCGGGCGCGGCGCGTCGACCGACGTGCACGATCCCCTATACGCCACATGCCTGGCCCTGCGCGACGGCGACGATGTTGCGCTGCTGATCCAGTGCGACCTGCTGCAACTGCAGGCCTACACGGTCACCAGCATCCGGGGCCACGTCGAGGCCGCCACGGGCGTGCCCGGCGATCGCGTGATGCTGTCCTGCACCCACACGCACTATGGCCCCAGCGTGGATCGCGACGAGACCAGCATCGTCGACGCCTACCGCGGCCATCTCGCGCACCAACTGGCCGGGGCCGCGCTAGAGGCTCTGGGCGACACACGCGAAGCGCAACTCGGGGTGGCCTGGGGCGACAGCGACATCGCCATCAACCGACGTGAGCGCCGTGAGGACGGGGCCATCTGGCTCGGGAACAACCCGGACGGCCCAGTGGACCGGGCCCTCGGCGTAGCGCGGATAGAAACGGCCGGCGGCTTCCCGCTCGCGTGTCTGGTGAACTTCGCCTGCCACCCCGTGAGCCAAAGCGGGCGCATGCAGTCGCTGTCGGCGGATTTCCCCGGGAGCGCGCGGGATGTCGTCGAGGAACTCACCGGCGCGCCCACGCTCTACCTACAGGGCGCTTGCGGCGACCTGAATCCCGTGCTGATGGAACATGCGTACGAGCCCGCGCGAACGCTCGGAGTCCGGCTTGGATGCGCGGTGGTAAACCTGTGGGAGCGCATCGCGACCGAACCCGCGGGCGGCGTCGCCATATCCCACGTGGACGAGGACCTGCCGCGCTACCGGTACGGCTCCGAGCACGACGCGCGCGAGCTCGCCGCTGAACTGGATGAGCAGATTGCGCGACTCGAAGCCGCCGAGGGGACCGAGGGGTCGCTGTGGTGGGCAAGACGCCGCCGCGATGGGGCCGTCGCCGCCGCCGAGAGCTGGTCCTCGGGCGCCGCGCTGGAGCCTGTGCCCGCCGAGATGCAGGCCCTGAGATTGGGCGACCTCGCGCTCGCGTCGGCGCCCGCCGAGATATTCACCGAGAACGGGGCCCTGGTGAAACGCGAATCGCCGGCAGACGACACGTTCTTCCTCGGCTACACGAACGGCTCCATCGGATACGTGCCGACGCGTCAGGCGTACCCGGAGGGCGGATACGAGGTGACACACGCGTGCCGCGTCGATCCCGACGCAGGAGACATCATCAACGACGCGTGCTTACGGATGCTCGCGAACGTGACGGCGTAGGATAAGCGCCGCGACAAGGAGGACAGACTTGCTATCCGAGGAGCAACTCGCGCAGTACCACGCCGACGGCTACGTGCGCCTGGGGCAGGTAGCGACGGACGAGGGGTTCGAGGCGCTCATGCGCCGAACCGACGACATCACGCAAGGCCGCGTGCGGCACGACGGCATGTGGTTCCAGTTGGATTTGGGCGGCGACGAATACAAGCTGGGTCCCGGCGGCAGGTTCGCGGGGCCGTCAGACGAGTACCGCAAGATCGAGGGGTGGGAACGCGACCCCGTCTACCTGGCGTACACCCAGCACCCCGTGTTTCAGGACGTGACGAACGAGCTCATCGGGGATAGCGTGTCCACGTACCGCTGCATGTTCATGAACAAGCCGCCGCACAAGGGCACGGTGCTGCCGTACCACCAGGACGGCGGCGAGGGTTGGGGCCTGTCGAGCGTCGACGGGGCCGACTTCGTCACGATATGGACCGCGATCGACCCCGCGACCGAAGCCAACGGGTGCGTCGAGGCCGTGCCCGGCTCGCACAAGCTCGGGCTACTCTCGCGACGGGGTCACGTCGTGTCGGAGGAGCACAAGCGCGAGCACGTGGAGGACCACCCGTCGGTGTTCCTCGAGCTGAACGCCGGCGAGGTCGTGGTCCTCCACAACCTGCTGCTGCATCGCTCGGGCGTGAACGGTTCGGACATCGCGCGACGCGGCTACAGCGTGTGCTACATGGACGGCGCGATACACCGAACCGCCGACCCCGACAGGAAGCCGTTCCCCATGATTTTCGGCAGCGACGCGCTGTCGGTTGCGGACGCCGAGGCCCGTATGTCAGCCTGATCTGCGCCACGGCGCCACACCGTCGTGCCACGCCATCTAGGCTAGTTCCGCCTCGTACTGCCGCATCTTCGCCACTTCGCGCGGCAGATGCGACTCGAACGGGTCGTCCCAGTTGATCCACTCGCCGCTCAGGTAGCCGTCGTACCCAATGAAATGTAGGCATCCGACCACGACGCGATGGTCGAAGCCGCCGTCGCCGATGGGGGCCAACCCGCCGCCCTCGGTGTAGCCGTCGTGAATGTGCAGGTGCTGGATCCACGGTTTCAGCGTCTCGAACGACCCCGCCATCGTGGCCGCGCCCGTGCGCACCGGGTGCATGACGTCCCAGTTCACTGCAACAGCCGGGCTCGCCACGCGTTCCATCACGGCCGCGACGTGCTTCGGGTCGGTCCACGCGTCGTGCGTCTCCACGCAGATCGACACGCCGTGCTCCTGAGCGGGCGTCGCGAGCGACNCCAGACATTCAGCCACAAGCGTGATCGCTCCGGCCCGGTCGATGTCGGCGCCNAGTTNNCCGCCGAACACGCGGATGCGGNTGGCNCCCACGTCGGCNGCGAGCTCGATGCACTGCCTCGTGAGTTCGNCGTTGTCCTGCGCCGTCTCTGGGTCCGCGTACCGACACGATGTCGCGACGCACGCGAGTTCGATGCCGCTGTCGGCAGCCATCGCCTTCGCCGCGCGGCGTGTCTCCGGGCTCGCGTCTACCTCGATGCCGTGTCTGTGGCTGCTGCTCACGCGCGGCTCGAGACCGTCGTATCCGTGCCGTCGCGCCAGGTCGATCATCTCGGCGAGTGTCTGGCCCGGTGTGGAGAAGCTCATGAACGAGTACTTCACGCGCCAATCCTCCTGTCTGAGGCTGCTGTCTGCGGTTGCCTATTGGATCGCGACGGCCTCGCCGGTTTCCGCCGACCGGTAGACCGCGTCGGTTATCTGCTGCACCACCAGCGCCTGCTCCAGCGACGTCTTCGGCGCGCCGCCTCCCCGTACCGCCGCCGCGAGGTCCGTCAGTGGGCCGGCGTGAATCGACCGGTCCTCATCCTCTTCCCACAGCGTCGTGGCGGACGTGCCGTCGTCGGTGTCGGCCTTGGCGTATACGATCCGGCCGGGCTTGGATGCGGTCATCGCCAGGCCCAGGGATCCCTTCGACCCAACGATCCCCCACGCCTGGTCGCCTTCGGCCGCGGTGAACTCGCTCCGCTCGATACTGAGGATGGTCCCGCCTTCGCAACGGATCATGGCCGTGTAGTGCGTCTCGGCGTCCGAACCTGGGGCGATATGGCTCACATAGGGCTCGGGGACCGTCCAGGTCTGCGCAAACACCGTGAGCGGCTTCAGCGACCACCCGGTGATGCCGAGAAGATAGTCCAGGTCATAGCATCCCCAGTTGACGAGGTATCCGCCCCCGTTGAGATGCTTCTTCAGCCGCCACTCGGGACGTGGCGTCGTGGGCCTCTTCCCCGCGGCGCCGAGGTTCCTGTGGCGCACGGTCCGCAAGTCGCCGAGAGCCCCCGAGGCGATGAAATCGGTCGCGACCGCGGCGCCACGCGTGAACCGGTAGCGGGACGAGCAACACGCCGCCTGAAGGTCGCCCCGCGCGGCGATGAGCGCCCGCACCTCGTCGGCGTTCATCGCGACGGGCTTCTCGGTGAGAAGGTGCTTCCCAGCGCCCAGGACGTCGAGGCCGACGGACCCACGGTAAGCCGTCGGAAACGCCAGGACGACCAACTCCACTTCGTCATCGGCGATAAGGTCGGCGCCGTCCGTGTAGACGCGTTTGGGCGAGAACTGTTCCCGCGCCTTCTCGCGGTTCGAGTCGATGAGGTCGGCAGCAGCGACGAGCTCGATATCCGGCGATTCTGTCGCGGCGCGCATGTGCGACGTGCCGATCACGCCGCAGCCGATGACGCCGACGCGTACGGGTTCCATCATGTGGCCCTAAGAGTGGAAGGGGTCAGTGTCTCGCTATCCTACCGTACAGACGTAACCCGGCCACGCCGCGCGCTTCGGCGAGGCCCGTTCGGAAGCCACAGGAACACCGATTCCCGCGCGCTGGCGTCCTCGGCATGGACCCGCGCGAACGCAGCCACCGGCCCGTGACAAGGCCGGTCACGCGGAATGCCGTCGTGTCTGCCGCGGCCCACCCGGGCGTCGCGGTTCACGCCCCGCCTGGTGGTCAGTCGTCCGGTAGCAGTCTGCGCGGACCGGTTACGGTCAGGCGGCGCGCGTCCCCGTCGAGACATTCGATGTGGACTCGGAATACGTCGGCGGGCAGCAGATCGTCGGCGCGTTCCGCCCACTCGACCACACAGATGTCGTCGCCATGCAGCACGTCCGCGCCGCCGATGTCCTCCAACTCGTCCGCGGAGTCGAGGCGGTACAGGTCGAGGTGGTAGAGTACGTGCGACGCGCCGTCCAGCTCGTGTCGATGCATGAGAACAAACGTAGGGCTGCGTGCCGCCGTCGTCGCGCCGACCCCACGCGCCAGGCCGCGCGTGAGGCATGTCTTTCCCGCTCCGATCTCGCCGGTCAGAGCGACGACATCTCCCGGCCGCAGGCGCGCGGCCATCTCCTCGCCCAGGCGCTCCGTTTCCTCGGGGCAGGAGGTCTCGCGGACATGGCGCACGCTACGCCGAGTAATTCGCCCACCCCTGCGCGTGCATGCGGTCGTTCTTCGCGCCCACGGCTTGCTCGAGGCCCTCGCGGTACTGCGCGAGCTGCCGCGCGAGGTCGTCGTTCTCGACCGCGAGGATCTGCACGGCCAGCAGGGCGGCGTTCGTAGCTCCGTGCGAGCCGATCGACAGCGTCCCGACCGGTATTCCCGGTGGCATCTGGACCGTCGCGTACAGCGCGTCTACACCGTCCAACGGCCCGCCGTCCACGGGAACGCCGAGCACTGGCAACGTCGTGTGCGCCGCCATCACGCCGGCGAGGTGCGCCGCTCGGCCCGCGCCGCAGATGAGCGTCTTCATCCCACGCGCCCGCGCCGATGTCGCGTATTCCGCCGATAGGCGCGGCGATCTGTGCGCGGACAGGACGCTGATCTCGAACGGCACGTCGAATTCCTCCAGCACCCGCGCCGCGCGGCCCATGACCTCCAGGTCAGAGTCGCTCCCCATGACGATACCGACGACCGGCGTCTCCGCGTCCATCACGCTCCTCCGTGAGTCATCCGGGCGAGGGCCCGGTGGCCAATGTCGCGACGGTAGTGTGCGTTGTGGAAGTCGATACACTCGGTGGCGCGGTAGGCGCGATCGACCGCCTCCGCGATGTCCGACCCGCGCGCCGTCACGCCCAGCACGCGTCCCCCAGCAGTAGCCACGGAGCCGTCCCGAAGCGACGTGCCGGCGTGGAAGACCGTCGCGTCTTCGACCTGCGCGGCATCGTCGAGGCCGGAAATGGCGTGGCCGGTGGTGTAATTCGCGGAGTCAGGGTACCCCCCGGACGCCATGACGACGCAGGCGCACGCGTCGTCGCGCCAGGTGGCCTCCGCGTCGGCGAGGCGGCCGTCGACCGCGGCGTCGATCAGCTCCGCGAGGTCGGACGCCATGCGGGGGAGAATCACCTGCGTTTCCGGGTCACCCAGCCGACAGTTAAATTCGATCACCTTCGGCCCATCGACTGTGACCATGAGCCCGACGTAGAGAATCCCACGGTACACGTGGCCTTCGGCTTCCATCGCGTCGAGCACGGGCGCCACGATGTCGGTCATGATGCAGTCGTGCAGCGCGTCGTCGATGACGGGCGCGGGCGAATAGGCGCCCATGCCGCCCGTATTCGGCCCCTTGTCGCCGTCGTAGATGGCCTTGTGGTCCTGCGAGCCCGCAAGGGGGAACGCGGTGACCCCGTCGCAGAACACCGTGAACGACGCCTCCTCGCCGACGAGGCACTCCTCGATCACGACCGTCGAGCCGGCGTCGCCGAACGCGCCGTCCACGAGCATATCGTCGACCGCGGCATGCGCTTCTGCGAGCGTCTGGCACACGACCACGCCCTTGCCGGCGGCCAGACCGTCCGCCTTGACCACGATCGGGGCGCCGACATCATCCACGTACGCGCGCGCGGCGGCGGCGTCCGTGAACGCGCGGTACGCCCCTGTCGGGGCGCCCGCGGCTTCCATGATGCGCTTGGCAAACTCCTTGCTGCCCTCGAGCCTCGCCGCGGCCGCGTTGGGGCCAAACACGCGCAGTCCCCGCTCCTCGAATACGTCCACGATGCCCGCTACGAGCGGCGCCTCGGGCCCGACGACCGTTAGCCCCACGTCATTCGCCTCGGCGAAGTCGGCCAGCTCGTCGAATCCCGCGGCGGTCGGAACATCGTGGCACTCGGCCACCGCGGCCATGCCCGCGTTCCCTGGCACGGCGAAGATACGGTCGACTCTGGGGCTCTGCGACAGCTTCCACACGAAGGTGTGCTCACGCCCGCCGCTACCTACAACGAGTACGTTCATCCGCACCCTCCCAGTCGGCTAAGACTCCGGGCCGAACAGGCACTTGCCCAGCACCTTCCACTCTTCCAGGTAGCCATTCTTGCGGTAGAACTCCACGGCGCGGCCGTTCTGTGCGTTCACGTTCAATTGGATGAACGCGCCGCCCTGCTCGCGCACATGGTCCTCGGCGTCCTTCACCAACATTGCCCCAACGCTCATGCCCCAGTGCTGACGCGTGACGCCGATGTCGTATATGTACCCCTGCGGCAACTGGGAGAAGTCGTCCATCGCGGGCCAGAGCAGCATCAGGTAGCCGATCGCTTCGCCGGCCTCGGTTTCCGCAATGGTTACGCGGATCGAGTCGAGCTCGTCCATGCCTTCGAGACTGCGGTCGGTCCACTCCTCCATCGACTCGACGACTTCGTCCGCGGTGAGGCCCGCGATGCGCAGGATCGGGGCGTTCTGCATGTAGTTGCGTCGGCGCAGGCCGCGGATGAACTCCCCGTCCTCGTCGGTCGCGGCCCGCACACGATACTGCTCTGGCATCATGCCCCCTCATTCCCGGCGAACTGCCGACGGCGGCATCAGTGACGGAAGTGCCGGACGCCGGTGTGCAGCATGGTCGCGCCCGCGCCGTCCGCGGTCGCTGTGGATTCGTCGTCCCGTACGGCGCCGCCCGGTTGGACGAATGCCCGCACGCCGGCTGCGAGGCCCACCGCGATCGTGTCAAGGAACGGCACCAGAGCGTCCGACGCCAACGCGGCGCCTTCCGCCGCGGCGCCCGCCTGCGCGACGGCCAAGCGCGCGGAATTCACACGGTTCGGTTGCCCCGCGCCCATGCCCAGCATCGTCCTGTTCTTCGCGACAACGATCGCGTTCGACTTGATGAGCTTGGCGCACTTCCAGGCGAACTGCAGGTCGGCGAATTCGTCGTCGGTCGGGGTCCTCGCGGTGGCGCACGTCCACGCATCGGCATCCTCGACCAACGCGTCGGCGTCCTGCACGAGCATGCCGCCCTCCACGCTGCGGTATCGCGCCGCTGGCGCTTCGGTGAGTGGAAGTTTCAGGACGCGTAGCGATCGGCTCTTGCTCAGCCGCTCGACGGCCGCCGGCTCGTAGTCGGGAGCCATGATGATGTGCAGCGGGAGCCGCGCGCCGCTCGTCGGGTGCTTCGTCGTCCGCACCGCCCGCGCCAGTTCGTCCGTGACGGGACGGTTGAACGCCACGATCCCGCCGAACGCGCTGATGGGATCGCCCAGGAACGCGCGGCGGAAGGCGACCTTCAGGTCGTCGTCCACGGCCAAGCCGCACGGGTTGGTGTGCTTGATGATCGCGCAAGTCGACTCTTCGAATTCGCAGACGCTGGACCATGCCCCGTCCGCGTCGAGGATGTTGTTGTACGACAGCTCCTCGCCCGCCAACTGCTCCATGCGGCCCCAGGGGCTGTTCGTCCCTTCCACCTCGTAGAACGCGGCGTTCTGGTGGGGATTCTCGCCGTAGCGAAGACCTTGCAGCCGCTTCATCGGGACGAACACCGTGGGAGCGAAGTCCGACTCCGCCTCGTCCACCTGGGCGGACAGATACGCGGCGATGGCGGCGTCATATGCCGCCGTATGTTCGAACGCCGCGACGGCCAGCTTCTGGCGCGTGTCGTCCGACAGCGACCCGGACTGGCGCAACTCCGCGATCGTCTCGTCGTACTGCGACGGGTCTGTCAGGATGGCGACGTGCGCGTGGTTCTTCGCGCTCGCCCGGATGAGCGTCGGCCCGCCGATGTCGATATTCTCGACGGCGTCGACGTAAGCCACGTCTGGCTTGGCGATGGTCTCGCGGAAGGGGTACAGGTTGCTGACCACCAGGTCGATGAAGCCGACGCCGTTCGCCTCGGCCTGCTCGACATGGCTCGCGTCGTCACGCAACGCGAGGATACCACCGTGTATCTTCGGATGGAGCGTCTTCACCCGCCCATCCATCATCTCCGGGAACCCGGTGTAGTCCGACACGTCCTGCACGTCGACGCCCGCCCCCCGCAGAAGCGTGGCCGTGCCCCCCGTGGACAGGATGTGCACGTCCATCTCGGACAACGCCCGTGCGAGGTCCGCCGCCCCGGTCTTGTCGGAGACGCTTATGAGCGCGCGTCGGA
>NYZG01000040.1 GCA_002687025.1 Candidatus Poribacteria bacterium | reverse complement strand
CTCCTCGCCGGGGAGGAACGCGCCGTAAGACGCATGGTCATCAGCAAGTAGCGACGGAGGAAGGCGGGCCCACGGCGTGGCGATGCGCATCGTGGGCCTGCCTTCGTCGTCCTGTCCCACCGCAACCTCGGGCGCATAACCATGGGTAATACGCAACGCGACGATACGCCGACAGATAGCAGTCTCGTCCTCCTCGCCCGCCAGGGGGATGAGCGTGCGTTCTGCGCCCTCACAACGCGCTACAAGCCACTCGTAGCGTCCGTGCTTCACCACAGGCTCTCCGACCACCGGGACGTCGAAGACGAGGTGCAGGAGACGTTCCTCAGCGCCTACCGCAAGCTCGACGCGCTGGATGACCCCGCTCGATTCTCTGCATGGATCGCCCGGATCGCGGTCAACCGGGCCCACACGTGCGCGCGCCAATTGGCGAGACAAAGGGAGACGCCCTCCGGCACGCGGGAGATGGTCGATCAGCTCAGTAGCCATCATCTCTGGGTGGGTCAATACGGTCTCGCGTGGTTGGCTGATCGAGAGACCCTACGGCGCGCCGTCGACGCGCTACAGAGTGACTGCCGCGTCCCGCTGCTTCTGTGGGCCGTCGAGGGACTGTCGTACGCTGAGACCGCGGAAAGGCTGGACGTCTCCGCGAAGGTGGCGTCCGGCAGGATTCGACGAGGGTGTCGGCAGATCCGCGCAGGCGCGAGTGTCGCGGCATAGGTTCCGCGGATCGACGGGTCGGATCAGCCCTGGCGGGTTTCGACTCCGCGCTGGTTCAGCCCGGAGCGCAGTCGGAGCAGCGTGCGCGCGTGTATCTGGCATACGCGCGATTCGGAGATGCTGAGGACCTGCCCGATCTCCTTGAGCGTCAGCTCCTCGTAGTAGTACAGCGTGACGACCGTGCGTTCCTGGTCGCTCAGCACGTCGATCGCGTCGACGAGCAACTGCCGCACTTCTTCCCAGACGGCGGACTCGGAGGGGCTCTCCGTACTCGACCCCGCCGAGATGGGGGCGATATAGAGGTTCTCCTCCTCGCTCGTGAGCAGTTCCTCGAGCGACAGGCAGAGGAGCCCGCTCACTTCGCCCATGACCGTTTGCAGTTGCGCCTGCGACATGTCCATCGTCTTGGCGAGTTCCTCGTTGGTCGGCGGGCGTCCCAACCCCTGTTCTGCTTGGACGTACGCGGTCTCCAGCTTGCGCGCCTTGTCGCGCACCGACCGCGGCACCCAATCGAGCGCGCGAAGCTCGTCGAGGATCGCGCCACGGATACGGAACGACGCGTACGCCGCGAAGTCCTTGCCCATCGACGGGTTGAACTTCTCGACAGCGTCTATCAGGCCGAACAGGCCGGCGCTCTCCAGGTCGTCCACTTCCGCGTGGGAGGCGAGGGAACTGACCATGCGCAGTACGGTGGCCTTGACGAGAGGCAGGTGGGCGAGAATGAGCTCCTCACGCGCCTGTGGGTCGCCCTCCTGTACGTAGGCGTTCCACATGGCCCGCTTGGCGCCGGTGGGGTTCTCTCTTACGGCTGGTTTTGCCATCTCGCGGCTCACCACTCAGCGGGCGGACATCGTCGGCTAACGGCCGGTCACGCCGCCGTGTTCATCTCGACGGTGGACAGTCGGCGTATCTCGATTCCCGTCGGTATCTCATTATACGAGAGGACGACGAGGTTCGGTAGATACGGCTCGGTAAGGCGTTTGAGGTGCGGTCGGAGTTGCGCCGCCGCCAGCAGGATCGGCTCCGTCTCCAGCGGCGCGGCTTGCCCGATCGCGCGGCCGATGGCCTCCATGACCTGCTGAACGTCGTCGGCGTCGAGCGCCAGATACGGGTTGCCGTCCGCGTCTCGCAACTGTGACGTGAGGGCGTTCTCCAGCGTCGGGTCGAACGTGAAGACGGACAGCATGCGACCCGGCAACAGATACGGCTCGCATATCTGCCGCGATATGCCCGTACGGACGGCCTCGGTCAGCTTCGTCAGATCCTTCTCGTGGAGGCCGTAGTCCGCGAGCGCCTCCAGTATCGTCGTGATGTTCTTGATGGACACGCCCTCGCGTAGCAGGTTCTGTAGCACCTTCTGAACCTGCCCGACGGTGAGCGTATCGGGGATGAGTTCCTCGATAACCACCGGATGCGTGCTCTTCACGGTGTCGACGATCGTCTGCACCTCTTGCCGCCCCAGGAGTTCGTGGGCGTACTGCCGTATGACCTCTTTGAGGTGCGTCGTCATGACGGTCGGCGCGTCAACGACGGTGTATCCACCCAGCTCGACTTCCTCGCGTCGGTCGCCGGGAATCCACGTGGCGGGGAGACCGAACGCCGGTTCCTGCACCTCGACGCCGGGGATGGGCGTCGTCGCGCCGCCGGCGTCCATAGCGAGGAACTGATTGACCATGAGTTCGCCGTCGGCGACCTCGGACCCGTGAACCAGCACGGAGTATGTGTTCGGCTTCAGCCGCGCGTTGTCGCGTATGCGGATCTTGGGAATCATGAGGCCGCGCTCGGTGGCGAACTCACGACGAAGCCTCGCGATCTTCTCCGGGATGCTCCCACGCGTGCTCGTGTCGACCATCGGCAGGAGGCTGTACCCGATCATCACTTCCATCGGGTGCGGCTGAACGACATCGCCGTATTCGAGCTGCTCGAGCTCCTCGAGGGGCGATGGGATCTCCGCCGTCGGGGTTTCCTCGTCCCCGGTCAAACCTCTGGGCATGGCGCGGAACCCCGCGTAGCCGACGATCGCCGCCAGTATGAGGAATGGGAACAACACCCCCGGCTGCCCGCCCGCGGCGAGCACGATACCCAAAGCGGCGAGCGCGACAGCAGTCACGAGGATTGCGCGTGGCTGAGCCAACGCCTGCGCGCCGATGTCCTGGCCGAAGTCCTCGTCGGCCGTGGCGCCGCGGGTCACGATGATACCGGCGGCCGTGGAGAGCAGCAGCGCCGGAATCTGCGCGACCAGACCGTCACCCACCGTCAGAAGCGTGTAGGAACTGAACGCCTTACCGAACGCCAGGTTGAACATCGCGACACCGATGATCAGGCCGCCGACCACGTTGATAATCGTGATGAGAATACCGGCAATAGCGTCACCACGGACGAACCTGCTCGCGCCGTCCATGGCGGCGTAGAAGTCGGCTTCCTGCGCGATCATGCGGCGCTGACGCCGCGCGGCGTCTTCGTCGATCAGGCCGGAGTTCAGGTCCGCGTCGATCGCCATCTGCTTACCGGGCATCGCGTCCAACGTGAACCTCGCGGACACCTCCGCGATACGCGAGGCGCCCTTGGTGATGACGACAAACTGAATCACCACCAGGATGATGAAGATCACGATACCGACGACCGGGTTCCCGCCCATAATCAGCTCGCCGATGGTGCTGATTACCCTACCGGCGACGGTCTCCAGTCCCCTGCCGGCCTTTATAAGGTCGCCGCCGGACAGGATGAGCCGCGTCGACACCACGTTCAGCGCGAGTCGATACAGCGTCATGATGAGCAAGAGAGTCGGGAAGACCGAGAAGTCCAACGGCCGCCGAATGAACAGCGAGACCATCAGCGTGAAAATCGCGAGCGCCAGGTTGCACGCGATAAGCGTGTCCAGCATCCACGGCGGCAGCGGCACGAACAGCATCATGATGATGCCGAGCACCGCGATACCTACGGCCATGCCCGCGTTGCGGCGAGACCAGGTTTGCGGAGCCGTGGGCGAGACCATCCGTGCCATCTGGTGAGCTGTCTCCACGCTTAACGACGGTGGACGCACGCGTGCCCTTGAAAGCCTAATACGGGTGGCGTAGGAAGTCAACGACNTGACGCGCCGCNATCCGGCTTGCCCAGAGGCCGCACNCNGCGTTGAGACNCNTGCCGACGAGAATTGCGTGCGCGCCGTTCCGTCGTATACGCTGGGCGCAGGCTGGGGGGCGGCCTTCGAGTCCGACCGACGCATCACGCCGCGGGCGAGGCGGAGGCCCGATCGGCCACGGAAACCGATGACCATGAACGACCACGACCCCGAGACACACGACCCGAAGGAATCCCTGACCCGCCGCACGAATCGCGTGGGCTCGCGCCTATTCGCTCTGCACTTGCTCCTGTGCCTCGGGAAGTGCGTGGGGGGAATCATCGGTGGCTCATACGCTCTTGTCGCCGATGGGGTGAACAGCCTGCGCGAGGTCGGGGCAGGCGTTCCCATCTTGTTCCGGCGTCGCCGGATCGGGCGCCGCCGCCATGAGCGGCATCCGTACGACCACGGCGCGATCGAAGCCGCGACAGTCCTCACCACCTCGTTCGTCATTCTCATCATCGCGGGGGCCGTTGGCGTCATTGCGTGGCGCCGCCTGTTCGACGCGCATGCCGCGCCGGACTCGATCGTCCTGGTGTTCGCCGTCGTCGCCATCGGCGTGAAGGAGGGCATGCACCGCATGCAGCGTCGCCTGGCCACGCAACTGCGCAGCACGGCGCTGCAGGTCAACGCGCGACGGCGTCGCACGGACATCGCCGCAACCCTGGCGGTGCTGTTGGCTTCCGTCGCGGTGCGCGTGGGAGGACCGTCGCTGGCGTTCTGTGACGACATCGCGACGATGGCCATCGCCGTCCTCATGGCGTACGGAGCCGCATCGACGCTATGGCGGCCGGGCCTGGAAGTGATCGACCGCGACCCACGCGACGGCATCCTGTCCGCCGTAGAGGGCTGCGTCAGGCGCTTCGCGACCGACGGAACGGTCGACCCGAAGACGGCCATCGTCCGTCGCTTGGGATCGCACGCCGTCCTCGAGGTGCAGCTCTCCGTGCCGCCGAACAGGACGGTTCGCGACGCGAGGCAGATAGCCGAACGGATACGCGAACACATCCTCCTGACAACGCCGCACCTGAATGACGCGGTCGTACACGTGATGCCCGGCGAGTATGCCCGCGACCCCGAATCACACCCAGGCGCGTAACGCGGCGCGCGTTCCCGCGGCTCGACCTTGCCCGAAGCCGCTCCGCGAGCGACAATCGCGCGGCACACGTGAGAGCCCGCGAACGCTGTCGATGAGGGCGAACCGATCCATGCAGACAGACCCCAACATCCTGTTTCTGATGACCGACCAGATGCAGGGACGCGTGCTCGACCCTTCGCACATCTGCCGCACGCCCAACTTCGACCGTCTGATCGACCGCGGCGTTCGGTTCCGGCGCGCCTACACGCCCAACGCCGTATGTTCACCGGCTCGGGCAAGTCTGATGACGGGGTTGCTCCCGCACAACCATGGCGTGCTGGAGGTCATTCACTGCGTGGACGAGGACCAGAGCAACCTGCGGCCGCACAAGCCCCACTGGGCGCAACGCCTCGCCCTGGCGGGGTATCGCACGGGTTACTTCGGCAAGTGGCATGTCGAGCGCACGAACGACCTGGCGCAATACGGGTGGGACACCGACGGGAATAGCGCCACCTCGCTCTTCCAGGACCACCGCGCCGAGGTGGAGAGGGAGCACGGAGCCAGCGACTCGTTCTCCATCTCGAAGATGAACGACCAGCCGCCTGGCTACCGTCACACGCTGCTGTACGGCGTCACCGATCTCCCCCCGGAGGCCCGCGGCGTCGGGATCACGACGGGCCTGGCGTACGACTTCCTCGAAGAAGCGACCGTGCATGAGGAGCCGTGGTGCTGCTTCGTCAGCGTCACCGAGCCGCACGACCCGTTCGTCGCGGGCGAGGAGGCGTTCTCGCTCTACGACGTGGACGCGATAGAGCTGCAGCCCAACGTCCACGACGACCTTGCCGGGCGCCCGGGGATCTACCGGAAGGCGGGTCTCACGTGGGACGGGATCACCGATCGCGAGTTGCGCGAGGCGGCGGCGTGTTACTACGCGTCCATCACGGAGATCGACGCGCAGTACGGCCGGTTGCTGTCTCTGCTGGAGACCCGCCGCGCCCTGGACGACACTATCGTCATATTGACGAGCGACCACGGCGAGCTGTTGGGCGCCCACGGGTTGTTTTGCAAGAACTTCTCGGGCTTCGAGGAGGTGTACAACATACCGATGGTGGTCGCCGGCCCCGGCGTCGCCGAGGGTGTCGAGTGTGACGCCCGCGTAGGGCTGCACGACCTGTGCCCGACGCTCGTGGACCTCGGCGACGCCGAATCCATCCGTGTGTCGGACTCTCGCAGCTTCGCCTCGATCCTTGCAGACCCGGCCGCCGCGCCCGATCGTGAGTGGCGCAAGGGGTACGCGGAGTACCACGGCAACCGGTTCAAGGTGACACAGCGCGTGATATGGGACGGCCCGTGGAAGCTCGTCTGGAACGGCTTCGACTTCGACGAGCTGTACAATCTCGACGACGACCCCTACGAGATGACGAACCTCGCAGATATCCCCTCGTACCGCCCCCGAGTGAACGAACTCATGGCGCACGCGTGGAACGTCATCCGCGCCACCGACGACCGGTCGCTGCTGAATTCGCACTACCCGATACTTCGGCTCGGGTCCGTGGGACCGGATGCCGTGTGACTCCCCTATGGCGCTGGTAGCGTGTTCACCCGTC
Organism: Candidatus Poribacteria bacterium; assembly: GCA_002687025.1. Classification (GTDB taxonomy): domain Bacteria; phylum Poribacteria; class WGA-4E. The sequence goes on along the minus strand of NYZG01000040.1, from coordinate 3,923 downwards.
GATCTCCGTGGAGGCCTTCGCGTCCGCCGATGCTGGCACTGCGGACTCACGCGATCGGGGACACGGGTTGAGAGGCGCGCCAGTTCGCCGACGTCACTGAGCGCACTCCGCTGGCCGAGAGGTATGCAGGGCCCGAGAGAGAGCCCTGCGGTGACCCCTGCCGGCCGGATGAGGCCCGCCTTGGGAGAATAACCGGCGCCGAACCGGCATGCCGCAAACTGGCATACAAAGCGACGTAGGCGGGCGAACGAGACAGCTCTTAGGGTAGTGTCTCGTTGGCAGATAAGATGCGGCCGCCAACGCTCGCGTCGCACTTTCTGGAAGATCACGACAGCGCGTCGTAGTCCGTGTTGCCGGTACCGGATGAACCCTGGCTTCGGGAGGGTAGGGGAGAGCGACGTGTGGGGTCACTCCGCGAGGGTGCATTTCCGGTGATCGTCATGCTGTCATCTCTGCAGCGTCATCGAGCAGCATTCGCCGGGCGGTGTTCAGTACCAGGCCTTGCATGTCGCGCGTTCCCTGTTGAATCCGCGCGAACCCGTCATCCCAGCGGGAGCCAGAAACATCGTCCGAGATCACGCACGCGTATATGGCCGACAGGCCAACCACTTGGCTGACCGCATAGAAATGGCCAGTATCCATGTTGACCACGTCCGCCCCGGCGTACTTCCAGCGCTCGATTTTGGCAGGATATTCCCGGTAGATCGCGTCTGTCGTCCAGACTCGTGCGGAACGAACTTCGATGCCTGCTTCAGCCGCACAGTCCGTAAGAATTTCCATCGAGCGTGCTACTGGACGCACGATCTCGGCTTCCGGCAGATACTCGCGAGAAGTCCCGTCAGAAGGGATCGCGCTGTCGGCGACAGTAACCTGCCCGACCCGGAGCGTGTTGCTGATGGACCCCGCGTATCCGTATCCTACGACCCTCGTAATGCCGTAGTGCGCTAACTCCTCGATGACGGTGGCCGCCATCGGCCCACCATACAGGCACTCCAGAGCAAGCACCTGTTTGCCATCGACCTGACCGATGAACTGATGACGTTGATCTAGGTGCGAGAAGCAGCGCTCCGACAATGTCTCGGCTGATAGCCTATCCTTCATGTTCCCGAATCGACAGAACCCGACAATCGCAACGGAACAGCCATCCGCATCGCCCGACAGCGCGTCGCGGCCCAGCCATTTCGAAGGTGTGATAATGGGTTGAGGCACTTCTTGCTCCTCTATGGCCGGCTGTCGCGTCGCTGCGGAGCCCACTCCGCGACTTCCTCATCAGTCCTTCGCCACGCGTCGACAGGGCCGAGATCGGCCTCGGCCCACATGAGCGTGCCCAAGAGCTCGCGGATGTTGCGTACGGGCCTCGCGACACCGCTGTGGTTCTATCGCTCATGGCCGCTCGATTCACCTTGTCCGTGCACGCCGTGATCCCGTCTGTCTCCAGACTGCCACTCGAGTTGAGCGATGACCGGGTAGTGATCGCTAGGGTATTCGCCGTTTTCGGCGTAAGTCACGATCTCGGCCCGAAGAGTACGCATGGCGCCACGCACTAGCATCCAGTCGATGCGCTCACCACCTCCGACCGCTCCGCGGTAGCGATGGAATGTGCCGACTTCCGGGCCCTTTGTGATGGCCTCGCGCCATGTATCTCGGAATTCACCTGTGCCGACGAGCCGTCTATGCGCGATCCCACTTGACGCAGGCTCACCGAAATCGCCCGTGATCAATACCGGCAGCTGTGGATCGAAGGTCCTTACTCGATCCAGGATCAGCTGGGCGCTCTGCTCCCGCGATTGGGCCGACGTGTAGTCCAGATGCGTGTTCAATACGTAGAATCCTCGATCGGTTCGTCGGTCGTGAAACCGAACCCATGTCACCATGCGGACCCAACGGTTTCCCCATGTTATCGAGGCGGCCGTGGTGGGCGCATCGGACAGCCAAAAGTGATCGAACTCCACCGGCTCCAGACGCGTCGGTCGATAGAATACAGCCATGAATTCGCCGCGACTGCCGCCCCCACGACCTAGGCCAATCCAGTCGTAGTCCTGCAGATGTGATCTGAGATCGCGCAGCTGACCGTACGTCCCCTCTTGAGTGCCGATGATGTCAGGATCCGACGCCTGTATTAGTCGGGAAGCAATCTGACATCGTTGTGGCCATGCATGCGGCGGACAGTCTTGTCGGCCGCCGACGCGGAGATTGAACGTCATGACATCGAGCGTCGGCGCTTCGTCCGTTGTGGGTGTCAGGGATTCAGCGTGGCGATCATCTTGCTCGTGCTCAAGCGCGGGAGCACTTGACCCAGCAACAGAGGCGGCACAGATCAGTCGCAAGAGCAAACTGAGTCGGCGCATGCAGTGCTCCCGTCCGCTTGTGGCGGCTGCCGCATCGGAGCAGCGCGTGGCGAGCGGTCAGTCGTCACGACTGCCGGCGAGCTACATTCCGCAGCCTCAGTCGGCCGTGCCGCTGTATCCTGTGATGGCGCCGGGCAGATGCATCGGTAGAATCGATGTCCCTGTGCATTTCGCCAGAGCGTGTTCGAGCGCGAATGCGAGATCGCGCACGTTCTTGGGCCAGTCGTATCTGACCAGCAGCTCCATCGCCTCCGGCGCGAACTCAGGCGTATCCCGCTGCCAGCTGGCGCCGAGAGTGTGTAGGAGATGTTCGGCGAGAGGAGGCACATCCTCGGGTCTCTCGCGAAGCGGCGGGACGATGATGGTCGCCGCCGCGAACGCCTCATACAAATCCCGACGAAAGCGCCCTTCGACAACCTCGGTAGCCAGGTCACGTCCGAGCGTCGGATTCGTTATCGCGATGAAGCGCACGTTCGGTCGCCGGCCTCCCTGTGAGTGGCCGTCCGCCTCTGCGTTGGCGCCAATGGCATCGTGTGGACCATCCTGAGCTGGAAGTGGCATCTTGTCGATTTCATCCAGAGCGAGCGTGCCACCAGCGGCGCGCGTAAGGAGGCGTGGCAGCTCCGACTCGAGCGGCACGCCTGGCTCGCCACAGAACAGCTGCACGAACGGTTTGCCACCTCGTCTGCTGACTTCGTGGATCCCGCGCGCGAGCGCCATCTTCCCAGTGCCGCTCTCGCCGACGATATGCACCGGACAGTCCCGCGCGGCGATTCTCCCGGCGTCCCTGAGAAGATCCCGCAGGTGGGGGTTGGCTGTGATGAACCCCACCTGTCGCAGGAACGAGTCGTCTCGCGACGGCCGTTGCGACTGAATCTCTACCTCTACCATCTCAACGAGTCTCCTTGAGAGCCGCCTCCTGGCAGAATGGAGGCGAGTGCTTATCGTTGTGGCCTTCACACCAAGGAATGAGGCAACGTCGTTCTGCGTGTACCCATCAACGTAGTAGAGGGTGGTCGCGGTCCGTTCATGCTCAGGCAGCGAACGAATCGCGTCAAGGACCCGTTCCCGGGCCTCGCGGCGTTCTGTCAGGACATACGGATCTGGCGCCTTCGATGGGATCTGAGCAGCGCTGCTGAGCGGCGACGTGGGCAGACGGCGTCGCCGCGTGATGTAGTCGCACTGTGTCTGGATGATTCGGCGGAACCAACCCGGGAACGTTGCCGGCGTGTCCAGGTCGCGGAGCTTCCTCCAGACCGTGACGAAGGCTTCTTGCGCGACATCCTGGGCGAGATGGACATCTCCCAGAATAGCGTAGGCGTATGCATACGCCATGTCCTGGCATGTTCTGACGATGCCATCAAACGCACGGAGACGTTCCTCTTCCTCCGTCTCAGGGCTTCTCGCCAGTGTCACGAGGTCTATGAGCGAATCCACGCTATCTCCCACATCAGTCTTTGCATCATAGTAGACGCGGGCGGGCGACGAAGAGATATGCTCGGAAGTTGTGTATGGGGAGGAAGAAGCAGGCGGCGTATCCTTGGTGAATGTGAAAGCATCACCAGTCCTGAGAGG